>JBCQUO010000008.1:0-45341 GCA_047173955.1 Rikenellaceae bacterium | reverse complement strand
TCGACCTCGTAAAAGGCTCGGATACCTCACGCCAAATGAAAAATTCAAACAAATATTAACTATGAATTCAGTTGCATTTGCAGGTTGAATTCAGCTATATATATTATTTAGATATTCCAAAAAGACTCAAATATATTAATAATTAATTTTTAGGGGGGGGGTAGAGGATTTGTAGACAAAATAAAAGCCACTGATAATCAACATTATCGGTGGCTTTAATTTTAGCGGCACTGAAGGTGTAGGTAAGCGAGAAAAGCCCCAGACCATCGCAAAACGTTAGTTTAGCTCTGGTTCTTAAGAACGTTGATAGGTGGATGAAATTTTAAATATGGCGTAGAGGACTGCGAGGGAGCGTACCTAGGCGTACGTGACCGATCGGGACTTTACGGTATCTTTGAAATTTCGCCGCCTTGCAACGGTCACTTACATTACTTTGCGTCATTCATAAACAGGAGAGCCCCAAAGCCAATATGGTCAGCTTGGGTTATTGATTTGTCGGGGCTGAATTTCGTGGGATCCGTCGTACGTTTGTCGGGCGAAGAGTACTTCATCGGCGAGATAGCCTTTAGGAGCTCCTCAGTATATGGCATCTTAAGCCCCATGCGGTTGACATAGTGGTTATATGGCATTTCGTACACATCCCTAAAGTTACCGCGGCTCTCCTGCGAGATCACCCCCCAACGCGAATATTTCCTCTGCACGGTGACATCTTTCCACACCTTGTATGCCACATCGTCGTACCCCATATTGAACTTTGCGAGGTGCTCGAAACCTTTGAGCAGGCGGTTGTCGTAGAGGCTATATAGATCTGTTCCGCACTTCCATGCGATCTCTGCGACCATATTGAGTCCATAGACACCCAACTGTGAGTGTGCGGCATCGCGCCCAGCCTCTTGACATTGACCCTCATCGTCGATATAGTGCAAAAGTGTGCCATTATCCTCCAAAATTGAGGAGTAGAGGTATTGATCTATAGCGCGCGCGTAGTGCGCGTCATCCTCGATAAGGACAGCTAGGGCCATGTAGCTCATCAGCACCACAGCGCCCCAGTTCCCATTGGTGTATGTTGGGCGTTTGTAGAACTCCTCTGTTTCGGGAGATACACCAACCTCGACCAACCATTTGCAGATCTTCTCATACTCCCCCTCTTTGAATGACTGAGGCGAGAGAGATTGGATCATATCCACGGCATAGATTGGGTGTATCATATTGATTCCCACACCCAAAGGAGTTGTCTGACCCGTGCCTGTAGTTATCACGGTGTTGGCATACATATTGAGCATCTGGGCAACCTTGTCGGCATGCGCTTGCTCTTGTGTTATGGCATACATCAAAGCGTTGAGTGACATAGCGTAGAAGTCCGACTCCCAGCCATTGATCCAATTCTCAGTTTTATCTTTGGGACGCGCTATAGCATTAGCCTCGCCCACTCTGAATTTAGGGTTCATGATGCGTGGGGCATAGTCCGCTTGGGCGTAGCTCATGGTCGACAAATTTTTGTAGGCTTGAAATGCTTTAGACTTCTTGTTGCCCTTTTTGGCTATCGCGCGCATATTTTCAATATCGTCCATGTTGTGGAGAATACCGGGATATGTTCGCTGCATTGAGTAATTAACCCCCTCTATACGTGGGATATCGGTATTGTTGCCACTACCACCGCCATATGTTTGGGCACTTAGAGGCAGTGCTATTGCGATCAGGAGGGCAAAAAGAATAAGTTTTTTCATTAGTTTTTGGTATTTACGTTGGTTTGTTGATTATGTTTATTACAAGTTGCAGTAAAGATAATTAAAAATAATTAAAATTCAGAAATTTTATGTAAGTTTGCCTCAACACAAACAAAACATAGATCATATGTATAGACAAATAGAGGAGCAAGAGTTGGCTACAAGGTGGGGCAAGGCAAAGGAGGCGATGGCACAGAGCGGTGTCGAGGCGATGATTATTAGCGACAACACATCGCTATGCTACCTAGCTGGACGTATATTTGGAGGTGTCGCGTATATCTCCCTAGCTGAGGAAAATCCTCTCTTTTTTGTCCGCCGCCCCGTAGGACTTCAAGGCGATAATGTCGCATATATCCGCAAAGTGGAGCAGATCCCCTCTTTGCTGGCCGAGCGAGGTTATTCGCAGCCCAAGAATATCGCTTTGGAGGGCGACACATATACCTACAACGACTATATGCGCACGGCCAAGATCTTTGGCCTTGCACCGCAAAATATCCTCCCCACGGCTACCCAAATAATCAGACGCGCAAGGAGCCGTAAAACACCCTACGAGATTGAGCAGGCGAGATACTCGGGGGTCATGCACTCTAAACTCTACGACCTCATACCCTCGATTTTTAGGGTCGGGATGCGAGATATAGATCTAGCCGCAGAGTTGGAGTACCACGCACGCAAATTGGGCAGCTTGGGAAATATGCGTATCTTTGGTAGCACGATGGAGCCGCTCGCAGGAAGTATTTTGGTGGGCGAGAATGCCGACACGCCTTCGCCCTTCGACTTCGCGTTGGGAGGTGCAGGGCTCGATGGTTCGCTCCCTGTGGGGTGCAACGGCACAAAGATAGAGGGCAATATGGCGATTATGGTGGACCAAGGTGGAACCTTTTCGCGATATATGACCGACATGACGCGCGTCTATTCGATCGGGCAACTACCCGACATTGCCTATCGCGCTCACCAACTCTCTATCGAGATACACGAGATGTTGATCTCGCGCGCTAGGGTCGGAGTCCCCACAGCCGATATATACAACGAGTCGATCGAGATGGTTAATCGGGCATCACTCTCTGAGTACTTTATGGGCTACACCCAACAGGTTGGATTCGTGGGCCATGGCGTTGGTCTCGAGGTCAATGAGGGGCCTGTGATGGCACCTCGTTCGCGCGAGATATTCGAGGAGGGCAACGTCATAGCATTGGAGCCAAAGTTTGTGATCCCCGGTGTTGGAGCCGTGGGAATCGAGAACACCTACGTCATAACAGATAGCGGCATAGAGAAGCTCACGCTCCACGAGGAGGCGATCGTGGCACTCGACGCTTAGAGAGACCACCCTTGTTCATAAATCTTTTCCACTCCTAATAAATACTACACTTTTTTTACTATTTTTGTAAGTAAAAAAGTATTTTATAGCGAAGTTAGAACTACCCTAAAACTAATACTATGGCATCAAAATTTCGAGAGGCACAACGCACAAAACAGATAAATCTGATCGAAAGTACGGAGATTTTCGACAATTCGAGTGGCGGAGGATATTTCATGGGCAAACCTCGTGATTTTGTCCTCAATGAGCCAATGTCAAACCTATACCATCCCATCAGGGTTGATGTTATTAACTACATGAATAGCAACAATATATCATGGTGGGGAGGGGACAAACCTTCAGGTCATACGTTATCGTCACAGATCGCCTGTCTTAACCATCTATTTGCAATCCGAAATGATCGAAAGGCAGTATTAAAGTTACTCAATAGCGTTAGGGATGAGTTCGTAGATCTTCTGACTTTGCCATGCGATAACAACGAAAGTTATATTGGTTTCGAGGTGGTTAGTGGTGAGGATTATCTCAATGAAAAGCAATCGACAAGGGGCTCAAATTGCACATCTATAGATGCGATGATCTATGCAATTCACCGCAGTGGACAAAGGTGGATCATACCAATTGAGTGGAAATATACGGAACACTATCCGAACTTCGACAAATCCAACGGAGATCGAAGTGGAACAGAGAATAGGGGATTAAATGGCAAGGGTATTGAACGACTAAATCGTTATAGCTTGCTTATTAACAACTCTCGTCAAATCAAAACATTACCAAACTACAAAGGGTCTATATATTATCAAGAGCCATTCTACCAACTCATGCGACAGACGTTGTGGGCTGAGCAGGTTATAGCTCACAAATCATCGGATTTAGAGCCTCTGAAAGCTGATGATTATTTACATCTACACGTCATTCCAACCGAGAACAGAGACCTTTTAGATAAAAAATATCGAGTCTCTGACAAGGGCATGGAGGATAGCTGGCGAGAGTGTTTGAAAGACCAAAGTAAGTACCAAATTATCGACCCTAGGATGTTGCTATCTTCGCTCGATGAGCCATATGCCGATCTAAAATCATACCTTAACACAAGGTATTAACCTGAGTTTTGAATAAAGAAACTTCTGTCACAACAACCCTGCTTCGTAGTAGATGATGATCTGCTCGATGATTTGGTCCTCGGACGAGGAGCCATATTCGCTTTTGAGGTCTTGGCCAAAGAGCCGACCTATACCCTGCCAAAACGAGGCAACGAAAGCACCACGAAATTCGTGGACAACTTCATAGGCCGTATACTCCGTTTCGCGGTCAATGAGCCTAACCAACACCCGCCCTTGGGTTTGAGTCATGCGCTTAAGCACAGGGGTATACTCCGCCAAAAGCTCTTTGTAGATCTCCTTGATGCGTGCTTTCTGCTCCTTCTTGGTGGGTAACTGAGCGAGTTCAGCCTCAAGATCGGTCATCTTTTGTCGAGCAATTTTGGCTATCGGGTAGACCTTCTTGACAGCCGCCACCAACTTAGCGTAACGACGCATATCGACACCGCGCGCATAGCAACGCACGGGAAGCATATGTATCATCGCGATCTGCTCCCCATCGTGCTCCACCCACTCTTGATGCCAATACCCCATCCCCAGCGTAGAGGCGGCGGAACGACTCGATTGCCCCCACAAAAAAGAGGGGGTCAGCAGAGCAACAAGTGTAGAGAGCGACGCGGCTAAAAGGGCTAACGATCGCATAATAAAAAGCGCAATTATAGGTGGCTACATAGTAGCGCTGATCTCGAAGCGCATGCGTTTGCCGCCACTTGTTTTGACAATTCGCCCCTTTGCAACATGTGTGCCTCCTCTGCGATCCCTATATTCGAGGATTGAGGGGGTTGTTTTCGGCATCTCCAACACGAATGGAGCGTAGGCCTCAACGACAACTCCATCGCTCGCCCACTCCACAAAAACAGAGCTATTCTGGTTGTCAGTAAAAATCTTGCACTCGCCACTAGAGATCGAGCTTCCATCGCCCACAAATAGTGAACGTAGCTCTGAACCTTGTGTCGAGACAACTCCATATGCCCCCTCGAAAGCGATATCCGAGAGCTTCAAACACTCATCGTTTGCGGTGTTGCTTAAGATCATTTCGCGACCTCCGCTCAAAGAGTTAACCTCGACGACAACAGCCTCGGAATCATCTACTTGATGGTACTTCACGGAGCTAATCGTGCGCCCCTCGTCGGTTTTGTATGGCTCGTATATAGCTACAAATGGGCGGCTCCACGCCTCGCCCGACTGCCTTAGGATAATAGCTGGGACGCGGAGAGTGTCGATATTTTTGTCATACATATCGAGGTAGCCATTGAGCAGACGAGGTGTTTTGACCGAGAAGATCGTACGCTGCTCATCGCCTCGCATCCACACATCCATGCTCACATCATCCTTTTGGTCGACATTGGCGGTGAAGGTGGCTCTGAAATTATTGTCATAGCACGCTTCATACTTATCCGAAAGGTAGTCGTAGCCTTTGTGTTTACCCCCTTCGGAGGTTAACTCAGCGGTCGGAGACATCGGGATTTCGGCCCCACTCTCATCGACAAAGGTCAATGTTTGGCCAACATTGTGATATATATATTCGTGAGTCTTATCGCCACCCTCTTGTCGGCGCGAACGGAAGATGTCGACGTAATAACCCGACGTAGGTGAGGTTCTAACTATACCGCACACCCTGCGTTGCAAAGAGTTAGTGCTGAGCTCATGGTATTCGTTGTCAACATACGACACACTTGGGGCCAAGTGAGCATCCTTTTGGTTCGAGAGTGGGAATGAAGATCTAAGAGTATGTTGCGAGGCTACATCGCCCTCCATACGTGGACTGGTGTTGATCGAGACTCCATCGACAACCACAGTGTTGTGACCCACCGCGGTGTTGTAATATTCGCTATGATTATCTACCCAATAGCTTCCGCCGCGCCCCTTGTCGATGCCCAAAGCATATCCTTTGCCATAGAGCTCGAGGTTAATACCATTTTTGTTGGCGTGGCCATGGCCCGTAGCTGCGTTGGTCAACATCAACCCATTCTCGCGATCTAGGCCGTTGCGCAGTAAGGTGAGGTTGGTGGTTGGAACATGCAACATAGCCGAGAAGAAGTCGCGGTCGTTGGTCACATTAGGGTCGATCTCAGCGACGTAGTTAAAGAGTTTATACATCGACGACCCCTTGGTTCTGTCGTAGAGGTTAGCCTCGATCTTTTCGTTCAAGATCGCCATTATGTCGTTGGCCTTTTGTGTGAGGCCATATTTGGTGTAGAGGGCCAGCAGCGTTTCGTACATCGTATATTCGATATATGAATAGCCATTGTCGCCAAAAGCCACGGTGATATTGTTGGGCATCTCATACTCCATAGAGACCGCTGGGGCACGCTCCACAACCTCGAAATCGGTCAATATATTTTTGTTCTCTATACCATCAATCAGCAAAAGCGTCTCCAGAAGATCTTTGGTCGAGTGGGTCGAATAGATCGGTGACTCATTCCACATCGCTGTGTAAGGATCATAGATATCGCGCACAGCATTGAGCGCACGCTGTGAGTCTGTGACCTTATTCAACAATATGTCGACATAGTACTCACGTCCCTTGCCATCTTCGTAGCTACTATCGCTATCGAGAACCAAAGCGATATGCGACACAAAGCGAGCTTGGATAATATTCCAGTTGTTGTTTCCCTTTCCGTTGACAACTATCTGATCCGCATACTTCTTCATCGCAGCGTGTATAGTGTCGGTCGGCAACCCTTTCAGAGCAAAATAGTCTCCCAAAAAGTCGTAGCAGAGCGCCATAAGGGGCACCACACCTTCGTGGATAACCTCAAACGAGGTGAGGCCCACAACATCGGCATTGCGGTGGTCAACCTCCGTGACGGGAGCATTGCGATAGTAGATTCCATCGGCAAAGGTTTTGAGGATGTCGTACGAGAATTTAGCATACTTCACATCATCGGTCAAGAAGTACAAAAAAGCACTATACATCGCCTTATTCATGATCCCCTCGTTGATCTTCTCGATCTTGGTAGCAGACTTCGAGGTGTGGATCCACTCCCAAGGCTTACCCTCCTTGGCGCGGTTTTGGAGGTAGATCTCGTCGTCACGATAATTCATGTATGGGAGGACATCCTCTAGGCTTGGGGTGTTGTGGTCCGAGGTCCAATCACGCGCCCCTGTGAAACGAACTGTGGGGACTAACGCATGGCCCTCACCTCGAGAGTAATAGTTTCCATTGACATAGGGGGTGTCATATTGATTTTTCCAATACATCTGCATGCGCGAGATGATCCACGTGGTATCTGTCTGGTGGATCTCGACATATTTATCAGCCTCCCTGTGGGCTGTGGTCAAGGTCGCTTTGGCCCATGGCACACTCTCCATCTTCTCGATGAGTTCATCGCGATCTATGGATGGATATATTCTAATTCTCTTTTGTGCAGATGTCTCTGTCACAAATGATAGGAGCAAAGCCACAATAACGGCTTTTAGGATTGTGTAATTTCTCATGGGTATAGGTTGTTATTTTTTTCAATTAGGTTGCAAATTAACTCACTCCACAAATTTACACAATTATTTTCCAAAACAGAAGGATCTGTTTGAATTTTTATGGTGAATGATAAATGGTCAATGATGAATGGTGAATGATTAACGCCGATAATGATAAATGATAAATGATTCACCATTAACCATTCATCATTCACCATTATTTTTCACCCTCGCTTGTGTGAAGGGCCGCGAGGGAGTCCCCCAGCGGGGGAATAAATATTTAATGGTGGACACGGAGCCGAAAATTTATTTTCGAGATCTGGGTCCACCATTAAATATTTAAACGTTCACTGAAGGTGAACACCCCTCGCGGCCTCAACACAAAGCGCAAGGATAATAAATCACAGCTTGCTGTGCGGCCGCCCGCCGTGAGGGCAGACCAGCCTCTAAAACAAAACAGCCTAAAAAACAGCCCTTTACTCAGCTCCGCCGCCCAAAGATTTGTAGAGGTTAATTTGTGCTACGGCGTTGGCATAGCGTATCGCGGCCCCATCAAGCTGTGCTGTGAGGTAACTATTTTGTGCTACGAGAACCTCCAAATAGTTGATCTTGCCTGTTGTCATAAGATCTTTGGAGATTGATACCGCAGCCTCCAACCTTGCTATCTGCTCTTGGCTCAGAAGCTCTTTAGCCGAGGAGTTTTCGATCTCTATGAGGGCATCGTTCACCTCCTTACCTGCGCTGAGCAAGCTCTTTTGGAACGCTATGAGGTTCTGCTCATATATATCCATTGCATTTGCAAGGTTAGCGCGGTTGACATTGGCCGCAAAGATCGGCTGCGTGAGTGACGCAAGGGCCGACAAGACAAACTCCGCAGGGTCGAGGATCACACTATAGTAGTTTGTCCACCCTACACTTCCACCCAACGAGATGGATGGATAGAGCGAGGAGCGCGCATATGACTCGCCATAGAAGCTCTGTGCCAACTGAGCCTCGGCATAGCGCACATCGGGTCGCGATGAGAGTGCCGATAGGGAGATCGCCTCGGTGAGGGGCGCTGCATATGATATCGACTCCGCGCGGAGGAGCTTGGTGGGCGACATATTCAACAACAAGCAGAGGTTATTCTCGATGAGTAGCACACTCTTCTCCAAATCTTTGATTGTGAGCTCAAAACTCTTGAGGCTCGCTGCGGTCTGCTCCACAGACAATTGGGTCTGCATGCCCACCTCTTTGAGGCTCTTTTGTACTTCGAGGGTCTCGTTGATAATAGCCAAACTTTTGTTGGCCACACGTAACTGCTCGTCGGCAAGGATCAGAGCGTAGTAGTTAGTCGCCACAGCTGCCACCAACTGTGTTTGAGCCAAACGTACCGCCTCGCGTGTCTGCTCCACGACAGAGAGTGCTTGGTGCTTTTTGTTGTAGTTACGCCCAAAGAGATCGAGTTCCCAACCAGCGGTGATAGGGAGGGTGTAGGTCTTGACCGATGTGCCACCAGCGATCCCCGAGATTGTCCCCTCGGGGGTGAAGGCGATAGTGGGCAGATAGGCCAGACGAGCACTCTTTAGTCCGCGCTGCGCTTGGTCTATATTGAGGCGTGCGATCTGGAGGTCGCTATTCGACTCCAAAGCCTGCGCTATATACTCTCTGAGCTGAGGGTCGGTGAAGTACTCCCCCCACGATGGAACAACAACCAAAGAGGTGTCGGGCAGCAACATTTGAATCCCCGAGATATGGTCCACAGATGTGACATTGGTGGCCTCCACCTCTGGGGTTTGAAACGTGCGATATACACCGCAGCTACTCAGGCCAATAGCCACGGCCGCAATCACTATATATTTACTTAATCTTTTCATCTCTCTAATTTTTGCTATCACGTTGTTTGGTATACTCCTCTATGTTTTTTAGCTCCGCGATAATCATCGGGTCGGTAGGCTCCTTAAACTCTTTGATTGGGCTAAACTTCTCTTGCAGAGTTTGGAAGATCACAAAGAGTGCAGGGACGATAAACAACAACGCCAATGTTCCGACCAACATTCCACCCACGGCTCCTGCTCCGATGGTTCTATTACCATTGGCTCCCACGCCCGAAGCAAACATAAGCGGAATCATACCAAAGATCATCGTCAGAGCGGTCATCAAGATCGGACGCATACGCACCTTGGCCGAGAAGAATGCCGACTGCTTGATGCTCAAACCTGCTAGGCGACACTGCGTAGCATATTCGGTAAGCAAGATTGCCGTTTTGGCCAACAGACCGATCAACATAATAAGTCCAACCTGCAAGTAGATATTATTCTCCAACCCCATCATCTTGGCAAACATAAAGCTACCCAACAGACCAAAAGGAATAGATAGGATCACCGCAAGAGGGATAAAATAACTTTCGTAGAGCATGCTCATCAGCACAAAGATAAAGACAAAGCAGATCACAAAGACAATAGTTGTGGTACTTCCACCCGTCTCCTCCTCGCGAGTCATTCCACTGAAGTCCACGCCATATCCACGTGGAAGCTCACTAGCCGCCACCTCTTTGATCGCCCTAATCGCATCTCCCGAGCTATATCCCGGAGCAACAACTCCATTGACACCAATGCTCGGATACATATTAAATCGTCTAAGCTCGATAGGGTCAAAGACCTTGGTGAGGGTCACAAATTGAGATATAGGGGCCATCTCCGTGCCGATACGCACATAGATATCATCCAATGTCTCTTTGTTCTTGCGCGCATATGGCTCGGCTTGGATCATAACTTTGTATACCTTCGAGAAGCGGTTGAAGTTCGAGGCGTAGATACTTCCATAGTAACCACTTATGGCCGAGAGGACAGTGGTGGGAGAGACTCCAGCACGCTTACATTTAGCGGCATCTACATCGACCACATATTGGGGATAGTTGACATTGTAGCCACTATATGCCATAGCGATTTCGGGACGCGCATTGAGCTTCGCCAAATAGGATTGAGTCACCCCATAGAACTCCTTAATATCGCTTCCGATCTTGTTTTGGGTATGGAACTCGAAGCCTCCACCCTCACCATAGCCGGGGATCATACCCGGAGCGATAGCGAAGATTCGTGCCTCTTTGATATGCGAGGTCAAGGCGTAGATCTTACCTATCACAGCATCGACCGAGCTATCTTTACTCTTTCGCTCATCCCACCCCTTAAGGCTGATAAAGAATGTTCCAGCATTGCTCGCTCGACCAGAGATTAGTCCAAAACCTGTGATTTGGGCACATATCTCAAACTCGGGAATATCTTTGATCGCTGCATATACATCTTCGAAGATTAGATTCGTTTGGTCGCTTGTGTTTCCCTGCGAGGTGGTCACATCGACATATATCATCGCCACATCTTCGGTGGGGACAAAACCCTGCTTGGTGGTCGACATCATATAGCCCAAAATTCCGATACATGCCACGATAATCAACCCCACCAACACTTTGCGGCGGATAAAGAACATCGCCCCTTTGGTGTAGCGTTTCAACATAGCGTTGTATGATGAGTTGTAGGCTTTACGCACTCTGGCGGCCATACGGCTACCCTCATTCTCCTCGGGATTGGGCTTCAACATCAATGCACATAGAGCAGGCGAAAGGGTCAAGGCGTTGATAAACGAGATTCCCACAGCCACGGCCATCGTAAGTCCAAACTGGGTATAAAAGATACCAGTTGTTCCGCCCATAAACGACACGGGGATAAATACCGCCATAAAGACCAAAGTGGTGGTGAAAAGTGCCGTGACAAGCCCCTCCATCGCATCTATAGTGGCTTTGTAGGGCGATTTATATCCGCTATCGAAACGAGCTTGGACAGCCTCAACAACAACGATAGCATTGTCGACCACCGTACCGATAACCAACACAAGTGCAAAAAGAGTGAGCAGGTTAAGCGAGAAACCAGCGACATTCAAGAAGGCAAAGGTTCCGATAAGTGATATGATAATACAGATCGTAGGGATCAGCGTAGCACGGAAATCCTGCAAGAAGAAGTATACAACCAAAAAGACAAGGATGATCGCCAAGATAAGCGATATAACCACCGCATGAATCGACGCAAAGAGGAAATCGTTGGTGTCTTGGATTGTGACAAGTTCCAAATCGGTTGGCAATTGCGCCTCGATCTGCTCGAAGAGCTCATCTATACTAAGGTTAATGGCCGTAGCATTAGACCCTGCAGTTTGGTTCACCGAGGCTACACAGCCACCCATACCATTAATCAAGCTATTGAAAAAGTAACTATCCTTGCCCATCTCCACGCGCGCCACATCCTTCAACAGTAGCACCTCACCATCATCCAAAGCCTTGATTACCAAGTTCTCAAACTCTTCGACCGTCTGCTTACGTCCCGAATATTTCATAGTGTATTGGAACACTTGACTCGCATTCTCACCAAAAGATCCAGTCGCCATCTCGATATTTTGCTCGGCCAACACCGCCGATATATCCGAAGGCATAAGTTTGTATTGAGTCATCGTCGATGGGTCTAACCACAGACGTATACTATAGCTTGACCCATAGACAGTAACTGCCGCCACACCCTGAATACGCTGAATCTCGGGGCGGATATTGATCGACATGTAGTTGCCAATAAAATTATCGTCGTAGGTTCCATTGGGGCTGACCAATGCAAAGAGACGAAGGTTTCCCGGCTGCTCTTTTTGGGTTGTCACACCTACCTGAGTCACCTCCGAAGGGAGAGTTCCCGAACCGATAGCTACCCTATTTTGGACATTCACCGCCGCCATATCGGCATCAGTTCCTTGGTTAAAGTACACAACGATCTCTACGCTACCATTACTACTGGCCGTAGAGGTCATATACATCATATTCTCCACTCCATTGATCGCCTCCTCGAGTGGGGCTATGACACTATTTTGGATAGCTTCGGCACTCGCTCCTGCATATGTGGTGGTAACCTTCACCGCTGGAGGTGCGATGTTGGGGTACTGCTCAATAGGCAGCGACACCAACGATATAAGACCAAAGATCACGATAAAGATTGATATACCAATCGAAAATATCGGACGATCTACAAATGTTTTTATATTCATTATTTTGCTCCTTTCATCTAATATTACTACTCAACTTTAACCAGTGCACCTTCGCGTACCAAACCTGCACCCTCCGAGATAATAACATCTCCCACCGAGAGTCCCTCTGTGACGATATACTCTCTGTCGGACGATGCAGCTGCAACCTCGATTGGAGCCGACGTAGCCACACCCTCGATCACTTTGTAGACGAAAATTTTGTTCTGAAGCTCATATGTAGCTGTTTTGGGGATCGCAATAATCGAAGTGTGAGTTTGAGGAACAATAATATTTCCTGCGCCACCGCTTATTAGGCGCTGATCCGAGTTAGGGAAAGAGGCCCTTAGGCTCACCGCACCCGTTGAGTTATCTATAACTCCGCTGATGCTCTCCACGCGCCCTTTGAGTGCGTAGGTCGAACCATTGATTAGCTGCAACTCCACTTGGGGCATATTCTCAACCACACTGTCGAGACTTCCATACACATCCACAAGGTCGTATACCTGCCTCTCGTTCATCGAGAAGTATACATACATCTGCGAGTTGTCCGACACCACAGTCAAAGGCTGGGCCAAAGATGCCGAAACCAAACTTCCTTGACGATATGGGAGCTTGCCAACAACGCCATCCGAAGGGCTCTTGATGATGGTAAAGTCGTAATTAACCTTTGCGCTTAGGGCTTGCGCCTTAGCTAGGCTCAACTGCGCCTGCGCGCTACTATAAGCGTTTTTGGTAGACTGAAACTCCGAATCCGAGATTATCCCCTTTGAGTTGAGTAGCTCCGAGTTATCGAGGTTTAGTTTGGCCGTAGCCACACCTGCTTGGGCCATCTCCACGCTTGCATTTGCAGCCTCTAGAGCGGCTCTGTAGGGCGACTGTTCGATCACAAAAAGGATATCTCCTTTGCGCACACGTGCACCCTCGGTGACTCTTATTTCGGATAGGTAACCTCCAACTTGTGGCACAATATCAATATCCTGCTTTCCTCTAATTGCGGCCGAATAGCTGCTAGTCATAGAGAGCTCACCACTCTTCACGGTCATCAATTTGTACTCTGCGGCCATCTGTTGCGGCGCTTCACTACTACCACAACTTGTAGCAACAAAAAGGGTCGCAGACAAAGCTGCAACAACAAAACTCTTTGGATTCATATATAATTTTTTATGGGTTACATTTTAATCATCTCCACCTCTCATCACCTCCGCGCATTAACAAACGTGCAAGCAAGAACATGTATAACGTTGACACACGACTATTTATTGCATAAAGCTAGTACAATAAATATACTTGAAGCATATAAACCGCTGCTCCTGCGATATAACCAGCAAATGCTAGCAAAGATATATTTTTTAGGTACCACTCAAAGCGGATCTTTTCGAGACCCATCACCACAACACCCGATACACTTCCGATAATCAAGACACTACCTCCAACCCCTGCGCAGTAGGTCAAAAATTGCCAGAAAATTCCATCGTGCATAAATGTCACTGCGTAGGCAGGGTCGATACTTGCCGCCACCGTAGCAGCATCGGCCATCGGATACATCGCAATCGAGGCTGCGACCAAGGGGACATTGTCGACCACCGAAGACAATAGACCAATAAAGATATTAGTGAGGTAGATATTATGAACATAGGTATCGAGGAATCCAGCCACGTGGCTCAATACACCCACCGCTTGGAGTGCCGATACCGCCAAAAGAATACCCAAGAAGAAGAGTATCGTAGGGGTATCTATATGCCTAAGCACACGAGGCACGCGGTGTTTCAAAGATTCATCCACACCCACTTTGCGGCTATACATGATCTCGGTATAGATCCACACGATTCCCAATGCCAAAAGGATACCCATAAAGGGGGGCATATGTGTAAAACTTTTAAAAATTGGCACCGAGATAAGGCAAAAAACACTTATAAGCGAGAGCGAACGCGACTCATTTTTAGAAATTATATTGATCGAGTGCGATGAAATACCCTGATCTACGTGGTCGCGGATAATGCCATGCAGGAACCTAGCTGCGATGAATGTTGGCACAATGCACGCTACAAGGCTGGGAATCAACAGAGCAGCTATGATCGTGCCTGCCGAGATATTGCCATTGACCCACAACATAATGGTTGTAATATCACCTATCGGAGACCACGCACCGCCGCTATTGGCCGCTATGATGATGATCGAGGCATAGACCCATCGCTCTTTGTAATTGGCTATTATTCGCCTGATAACCATTACCATAACTATCGCTGTGGTCATATTATCGAGCAGCGCAGACAAGAAAAATGTAATTATAGAGACCGCCCACAAAAGAGCCGTTTTATTCTTGGCCGTGATTCGGTTGGTGATGATTCCAAAACCGCCGTGCACATCGACAACC
The DNA here is from genome assembly GCA_047173955.1 of Rikenellaceae bacterium. GTDB lineage: Bacteria > Bacteroidota > Bacteroidia > Bacteroidales > Rikenellaceae > Alistipes. The sequence continues at coordinate 30,374 of JBCQUO010000008.1, read as the reverse complement.
TCAACGATTGTCATCGCTCCAATCAAGAAGAACAGCGTCTCGGAGATCTCGCCCAGCACCTCTCGGATTTGGAATTTAGTGATGAAATTCATGCACTGCTGCGCCAAAGGGAGATCCATAATAGATGGATTCTCAGAGACAAAGTGGTTGAAATCGACCGCATTATATATTGAGGCCATCTCGGGCGAACCACTCACATAGAGCACCCACGACACCACTCCCATCACCAGAGCTACAGCGGCTTTGTTGACATCTATAGCGTGCTCGAGAGCTATAGCGACAAAACCGATCAAAAATATTACGATAATTAATGTTGTAATCATTGCGACCTTCCCTCTTAAAAAATTTTTATTCTGCAAATATATAAACAAAGATGTAAAATTATCCTCCCGAAGTCAATATTTTTGTATTTTTTTTAAGAATTCAACCAATTATGTCCTATTAGACCTTAGAGTTTTTGTTTATTCGCGCCTCGTGACTTGCGATCGTGCAGATATATTTGCAATGAGTTTATGAGATTCTGCCATATGATATATGATGTAGGGGCGATCGAGGAGATCGGGGTTAGGAACGCCTGCGACAGCCACACCGCAAGGACAGTGTTTTTCTGCCCCAAGGATTGGCCACAGGTGATCGTCTCGTTGTACCTCCGACCAATTATTCGCCCAAAAGAGAACTGCACAACGCACGCCACCAATGCCACCAACGCCAAACCCAACTGTTCGCTAACGGCTGCTGGGCCATCGTAGTGGAGGATAAAAGAGGTTGTTCGCCCCAGAGTGATAACCATCGAGACCAACCACAGATAGAAAGATATTTGGCTATGAGCTCCGATCCATTCAGCCCCTCTGCGCCACACAAACTTAAGGAGTTGGGCCGCAAAAAATGGAAAGACCAAAAGCGGCACCACACGCGCCATGATCTGCGCAAAGGTACATTCACCATTGCCATAAGTGGCTAGGATATAGGGTGCTACAACAGCTATCACGAAGTTACACAACAGACTATACGAAGCGATAGAGGCGACATTAGCCCCCAAGATTCCACCTATCACCACCGCCCCCATAGCGATAGGGGCCAAAAAGCAGATCATCGCCCCTTGTGCCAAGATCCCACCCAAAGGCAACATCACGTAGTAGACCCCAATAGACATCAAGATCTGAAACACCAACAGCGTGATGTGCATCCGCGACACCCTCATCTCCGAGATCCGAACCTTGCAAAAAGTCACAAAGAGCATCGCAAAGATCAGCGATGGGGCCATTCGGAAATTTGTCGCTGCATCTATGACCGTGAGAGGGTTGTGAAGCAACACACCGCAACACATCGCAAATATCATCGCGAAGGGTCTGAAGTTTTGAGCTATAGAGGTAAATATTTTCATCGACGACGAATTAAGAACATACCCAAAATGGTTATTGAAGCGTTGTAGATCAACAGCTCAAAGCCTGTTTTATAGCCACAGTAGTGCATCAGGACCCACTCCCCTACTATGCTGATGGTGAGCGACAACACCGCAACCACGGGCAAAAGAGCGTCGTGGATTTTGTAGCGCGTCAAGATTCCAAAGGCAAACATACCGAGGATAGGACCATAGGTGTAGCCCACAAATTTGAAGAGTGTATTTATCACACTCTGGTCGCTCACCTCGCCCACAAACATAATCAACAACACAATAACCAGAGCCAACGACGTATGGACCGCGTGGCGAACCTTTGTTAGCTTCTCTTCGGCATATCTCTGCTCACCTCTCAGCAGGTCTACCGTAAAGGAGGTTGTGAGGGCCGTGAGCGATGAGGCGGCCGAGGAGAGGGTCGACGACGAGAGCCCCAAGATAAACAACACACCCACAATCACAGGCAGACCACCATTCACGGCAATCAACGAGAAGAGTTGGTCGCTTTTGGCAGGGAGCTCAATGGCGTTGTGATCTGCGTATATATATAGGAGTACGCCCAAAATCAAGAACAACAAGATAACAAAGATTTGGCACAGAGCGGTAACCATTATATTGATCTGCGCATGTCGACGATTCACACAGCTCAGGTTACACTGCATCATATCTTGGTCCAGCCCCGTCATTGCGACCAACGAAAACACACCAGCGAAGAACATTTTCCAGAAATAATAGGGCGAAGATGGGTCATCGAAGAAGAAGATCCGCGAGTAGCTCGACTCGAAGATATGCGACACACTCTCGAAGAATCCCCACCCTAGCGACGAGGAGATAAAGAGGATCGAGAGCACGAGGCTCGAGACCAAACAGAGTGTTTTGAGCGAATCGGTCCAGATCAACGATTTCACACCACCCTTGCGCGTGGCCCACCACACAACAGCAACGGTAAAGAGTGCGTTGACCCCAAAGGGGATGTGGTAGTGGTCGAAAAGGAGGAGCTGCATCACCGTACACATTATATATATACGTAGGGCCGCGATGGTGACTTTGGAGATAAAAAACAACCATGCGCCACATTTGTGCGACGTAGCTCCGAAGCGTTCGTCGAGGTATTGATACAACGACACCACCCTAAGCCTATAAAAAAGCGGAATAAGCACAAAGGCTATGACACCTTGCCCCACCGTGAAGCCGAGGGTCATCTGCATGTAGGAGAATGAATCTGCCGCCACCGATCCCGGCACAGAGACAAAGGTGATGCCCGACATTGCCGCCGCAACCATCGCCATAGCAGCCATTTGCCACCTCACCTGCCGCCCTGCGATAAAGTAATCTGAGTTGCGTGCTTTGCGTGCTGAGTACCAAGCAACGCCCAAAAGTACCATTATATATGCGGCAAAAGTTGCCCCGACGGCTATTGGTGTCATGGAATGAAATCGTTTACATAAAAAATATTCGACAAAAGTAAGAAAAAAGATCCAAAATGCGTTATCATGTTAAATATATTTTATACCTTTGTCGCGCCTTAGTAAATTCCTAAAATAAAGGGTTATAGAAGCACGAAAAAGCTAGACAAATACAACAAACAAAAATTTTATTTTTTTTTAAATTAAATTAATGAGTGGTCAACTAAAAATTAGAGATTTAACTCTACGCGATGGTCAACAATCATCATTCGCTACCAGAATGACTCAAGAGCAAATTGAGCGTTGTTTGCCATACTACAAAGATGCCGGATTCTACGCAATGGAGGTATGGGGCGGAGCCGTTCCAGATTCAGTTATGCGTTACCTCAACGAGAACCCTTGGACTAGACTCGAGTCTATCCACAGTGTGGTTGGTCCAGTGTCGAAACTTACGGCACTCTCACGTGGACGCAACCTATTTGGTTATGCGCCATATACAAATGAGATTATTGATGGTTTTTGCCGCAACTCGATCGAGAGCGGACTCGGTATCATGCGTATATTCGATGCATTGAACGATGTCGAGAATATCAAAACGACTGTCGCTTCGGTGAAGAAACATGGCGGAATCGCAGATTGCGCAGTGTGCTACACCGTAGACCCTAAATACCCATCTTTGTCGTTCTTGGATAAGCTCAAGGGCAAGAAGGCTAAAAAGCAGATCTTTACAAACGAGTATTTCGTATCGAAGGCTAAGCAGATGGAGGCGTTGGGTGCCGACATGATTACGATCAAGGATATGTCGGGACTTATCCCACCAGCACGCGTAAATGCACTTATCGAGCTCTTCAAGAAGGAGCTTACTATACCTGTTGATTTCCACACGCACTGTACACCCGGATATGGTTTTGCAGCGGCTATCGCAGCTATCGCAGCTGGAGTAGATGTGCTCGACACCAACTGTTGGTGGTTTAGTGGCGGTACAGGAGCACCTGCAATCGAGCTTATCTATGTTGTGTGCCAAAAGATGGGCATCGACATCGGTGTTAATATGGAGGCTGTAGCGAAGATCAATGTTCAGTTGGACACTATCCGTCGCGAGTTGGAACTTTCGGTATTTGGTGCAGAGAAACCACGCCCAAGAGCATTCAACCCTCTTGTTGATGTGTTGCCAACAGAGATCGACGCAGCTATCGACGAGGCTATCGCTGCCGCTAAGCGCAAAGATTTCAATGGCTTGGAGGCTGCTTGTACGGTGATTAACCAATACTTCAACTTCCCAGCTCCAGATGAGTTGGTCAAGAAGGCGGAGATCCCGGGAGGTATGTACTCAAATATGGTTGCTCAACTTAAGCAACTCAAAGCTGAGGATATATTGCCACGCGCAATGGAGCTAATCCCATCGGTACGTATGGAGGCTGGACTTCCACCGTTGGTGACTCCTACATCTCAAATCGTTGGTGCTCAGGCTGTGAACTGCGCTATCGACGAGAAGGCTGGACGCGCTATGTATACCAACAAGAGCTCTCAATTTGTGAGCCTCGTGAAGGGTGAATATGGTACGACACCATCGCCAATCGACCCAGAGTTCCGTATGAAGATCAGCGGTACTCACATGGAGACTCCATACGACACATCTAAATACAAGATGCAACCAAACCCAGAGTTGGAGGCAGCAGGTGGCGTGAAGTTGGCTGAGACAGAGAAGGAGATCCTTCTTTTGGAGTTGTTCCCGATCGTTGCTAAGAACTACCTCACAAACTACAAGATTGCACAATACGAGGCAAACAAGCCAGCAGAGGTGATCGAGGAGGTTAAAGTTGAGGAGCCAAAGGTCGTAGCAGAGCCTATCACAGGACATGTTGTTACCGCTCCACTTCCGGGCAAGATCCTATCTATCGACGTTAAGGTTGGTGACAACGTAACCATTGGTCAAGAGATCTTTATTTTGGAGGCGATGAAGATGGAGAACGCTATCGAGTCTGACTTCGCAGGTAAGGTTAAGAGAATCTTTGCTGTCGAGGGTGAGAATGTCGCTACAAACGCTCCACTTGTAGAGTTCGAGTAAGGTATCCAATCCATAGATTATAGTTTTTAGAGGCTTTAGGGTGTTATATCCTAAAGCCTCTTTTGCGTATTTATATAATTTATTCTATTTGGTTTTGGATTATAAGCCAATAATATATACATTTGTATCTATGAAACAAAAACCGATATATACTTTTCAAGATGCAGTCAAACAGAGTGCGCCCGTAGCTTTTTCGACAATGATTAAACCGGCGGGATCATCTTGTAATCTCGATTGCCACTACTGCTACTACCTCGACAAAGCGTTGCAGTATGGAGGCAAGCAGGCTGTGATGAGCGATGAGCTTTTGGAGCTCTACATCAAACAATACATCGAGGCTAATGATGTGCCCGAGGTGATGTTTTGTTGGCATGGCGGCGAGCCTCTTCTCCTCAAACCCGAATTTTACCTCAAAGCCCTAGAGTTCCAAAAAAAGTACTCTGAGGGAAAAAAGATATTTAATACGCTCCAGACCAACGGCATGTTGCTCAACGAGGAGTGGTGCGATATTTTTGCTCAGAATGAGTTTTTGATTGGTGTCTCGATAGATGGCCCCAAGGATATTCACGACTCATTTAGACTCACCAAATCCCAAAAGCCAACCTTCGATCAGATAATCAAGGGTGTGGAGTTGATGAAGCAAAAAGGTGTGGAGTTCAATACCCTAAGCGTGGTGAATAAACTCTGCGAGGGTCGCGGACGCGAGATCTACCGCTTCTTCAAGGCCTTGGGCAGCAGATATATGCAGTTTCTACCAGCTGTGGAGCATGTTGTCGACAAAGAGAACTTCCACCGTCCACTGATTGTATCGCCCGACCACGAGGGGGCACGTATTGCCGAATGGTCGGTTTCGGCCAAGGGGTATGGAAAGTTCCTAATTGATATTTTCGACGAGTGGGTCATCAACGACGTTGGCTCATACTACGTCCAGATGTTCGATGCCACATTGGCCAACACCTGCGGCGTGACACCCGGAGTATGCTCGATGGGCGAGATATGTGGAGACGCGTTGGTTGTGGAGCACAATGGAGATGTATACTCGTGCGACCACTTTGTCTACCCCGAATATAAATTGGGCAATATCACCGAGACGCACTTGGTCGACATATATAACTCACGTCGCAGACTAGACTTCGGACTTGCTAAGCGTAATGGGTTGGCTGCGGAGTGTCTACACTGCAAATACTACCCCGTATGCCGCGGAGAGTGCCCCAAGCACCGTTTCGACGTGGGCAAGGATGGATACCGCAAGAGTACACTTTGTGACGGACTAAAGAGTTACTTCAAACACGCAGAGCCATATATGGAGTTTATGCGTGACCAAATAAGCAAACAACAAGCACCTGCATGGGTTATGCCATTCGCTCGCAAGAGGATGGGGCTAATGTAAATTAAACCAATAAAACTATGAACCAAGATACCCCATTCTACACCTCGTTATTTACGAAATCTATTTTCAAGCGCGAGAACCCCAAATCGTCGACCATCAAAAGGGGGTCAATCGTGGTGGCGACAGACGTACCAACTATTACCCCTTCGCAAACTCTGATTTTGGTGGGCAGTTGCAAAAAATTTGGAGAGTGGGATTCATCGAGGGGTATAAAAATGATGGATGGAGAGTTCCCGAGGTGGGAGTCTCCATCCATAAAATTTGCGGAGGAGGTGATAACTTCGGAGTACAAATTTGCTATTATAGATAGTGCCTCGGGCAATCTATTGTCGTGGGAGGATGGACCGAACCGACGCTTCGACACTGTGGCCACAGATATTGACTATGACCAAGAGGCACTTTACATGTGTGTTGAATCGCCTAGGTTCAATGTCCCAGCGTGGCGCGGTGTGGGTGTCGCTATCCCTGTTTTCTCGCTTAGGAGCGAGGAGAGCATGGGTGTGGGGGACTTTATGGATCTCAAAAAGATGGTTGACTGGGCCGCCTCTACAGGGCAAAAGATCATCCAGATCCTGCCTATCAACGACTCGACGATGACCCATACGTGGGAGGATTCATACCCCTACAACGCCAACTCTATATTTGCTCTACACCCTCAATTTCTGTCGCTTAAGCGCGCAGGAGAACTTCGGGACAAAGAGATGCAGAGTCAAATGGAGGCTGAGGGGGCAAAGCTCAACGCTCTCGAAAAGATTGATTACGTCGGGGTCACAGAGCTAAAAGAGAGGTACATGCGTCAGCTTTATTCGGAGGTGGGCAAAGATGTACTCTCGTCGAAGGAGTTTAAGTCATTCCTCACTCAGAACAGCTACTGGTTGGAGCCATACGCACTCTACTCGCTGCTGAGGGATAGGTACAACACCGTAAATTTCGAGGAGTGGGGCGAGGCTGCTCAATTCAGCGAAGCTCTACTCAAAAAGTACACCTCGAAGCGTTGCAAGAGCTATCAAGAGCTAGCCTACTACTATTTCGTGCAGTACAACCTCCACATACAGCTTGTCGAGGCGAGAGAGTATGCACAATCCAAGGGAGTTGCATTCAAGGGCGACATTCCCATTGGCGTGAGCCGCACGAGTGCCGACGTGTGGGTCACACCCAAACTTTTCCACCTCAATTCGCAGGCTGGAGCTCCACCCGATGACTTCTCGGTATTGGGTCAAAACTGGGGCTTCCCAACATACGATTGGAAGGAGATGGCCAAGGATGGATATGCGTGGTGGAGTGCTAGATTCAAAAAGATGGCGGAGTATTTCGACGCATACCGTATAGATCATATCTTGGGATTCTTCAGAATCTGGGAGATTCCACTCGATGCCGTGCATGGATTGTTGGGCCACTTCAGCCCCGCTTTGCCATACTCGGTGGCCGAGATCGAGGCGTATGGATTTAAGTTCGACAAAGCATATACCACCCCCGACATTAACGACTGGATAGTCGCGGAGATGTTTGGTGAGAGGGCTGAGGAGGTGAAAACAACTTTCCTTAAGCGCAAACGTGGATCGCAGATATACACATTCAAAGAGGAGTACGACACACAACTTAAGATATTGAGAGGCGTGAGCGACGAGACTCTACACCTCCCCTTGATGTCGCTCCTCAATGAGGTGCTTTTCATCGAGGACCCATACAAACGAGGCAAGTATCACCCACGCATTTCGGCCCAAGGGACATATAAATATCGTGCGATGAATAGCCACGACAAGGCTAACTACGACAACCTATACAACAACTTCTACTACCACCGCCACAACGACTTTTGGTTTGGGGAGGCGATGGCGAAGCTCCCTGCATTGGTTGCAGCCACCGAGATGTTGACCTGTGGTGAGGATTTGGGAATGATTCCCGACTGCGTCCCCGAAGTTATGGAGCGCCTCGACATCCTATCGTTAGAGATTCAACGCATGCCCAAAGACCCGGGGGTAACATTTGGTCAGACACGAAACTACCAATACCCGACCGTCTGCACAACATCTACGCACGACATGACACCCATTCGTGCATGGTTGCTGGAGGATGCTGAACTCTCGCGCAAATATGTCAATGAGGTGCTAAACATATCACCTTATGACCCGACAGTCGACCCATCGCCTCAGATTTGCGAGGAGATCATACGTCAACACCTCGATTCACCTGCGATGTGGACAATCCTCCCTTTGCAAGATTGGTTGTCGGTGTCGGCAGAGCTACGTTGCGACGACCCCATCTCGGAACGAATAAACATCCCAGCCTCTTCGCGCCACTACTGGAGATACCGCATGCACATAACCCTCGAGAAACTAATAGAAGCCGCTGAGTTCAACACTCAGGTTCTACGTTTGGTATCCAACTCAGGCCGATAGAGGATAAGAACGTTGCAAGACCATTGCAAAATGTTTGTTTTGCTCCGACACAGAGAACGTTGATAGACGTATTAGGCATTAATAAAGAACGTCCTTCCCTAACAAATGTTTAGGGAGGGACGTTCTTACTTTTGATAAGCTCACGAAACCATGAGCCTCTTCTTTATATCTTAGAAGTACAAGCTACGTGAATCAACGATGTTAGAGATGTTTTGGATCGCTGGATAGATCATCTGTTGGATGATATTCTCTGCCGATGCTTGTAAGCCTACCTTTACAGACTCTGCGCTCAATGGCTCCTCATTCTCCTCGATCTCGGTAACCTCAACAACGTAGACACCGCTATTTCCTGCAACAACAGCGACCTTACCTAGCTCCTGAGATGATGTTATAGCCCCAACTACAGCTGGCTCAACTCCCACCTCAGCGATATAGTATGCCGAGAAATCAACATCTGAGAATGTTCCGCTATTTGCCGACGCTCCTAGGCTAGCAACCATCTCGTCGAAGGTCGAACCCTTGATGGTGCTCTTCACATAAGCAGCCTTCTTATCCTCGATCAACTCTGTTGTGATAGCTTTAGATATAACATCATTCATCGCTACATACTCGCTATCGTCCACGCTAATCAATTTAGCCACGATATATCCATCGTCGACTCTAAAGATCTCCGATAGGTCATTTTGCTTAGCTCCATATGCCCAACGAGCGATTGCTCTCGATGACTCTATAGTTGCAAATTCGCGATCTCCTTGCGAGATTTGAGCCGCAAATGAAGATACTGCATTTTTGTTTGCTACATCTTGGAAGTTTGCTGAACCCTTAGCCTCTACCGCGAAGGTACCTGCATCTGCATGAGCTTTGTTTATGGTGCTTTGTGACGCTACGACTGGATACTCGATTGCTGCCACTTTGTAGTGCTCAGTTTTGGGACCTACGTTGTATGTCGATACAATTTGGATCATATCGCCAACCTCTACTCTCACCACGCTACCCTCTGTAGCTGTTGCCAAAGCATCTGCCATCTCGGTTGTGAAGGCTGAGTAAGGAACCATGCCCATCTCGCCACCTGCCTGAGCTGACTCTTGGTGCAATGAGTTCATCGCTGCGATTACGCCAAAATCGGCTCCTCCCTTGATTGCTGTCTCCAAGCTATCTGCAAGATCTGTAGATGTATATGGCAACACAATAATGCGAATACCGAGAGTATCTGGCGCAAGGCGGCTATCCAATACTCGAGAGATACGCCATGTATTGTTGCTCAACACAGGACCATACATCTCACCCGACTTAAGAGCCGTAGCCTCGTCTGCTAGTAGTTGAGCTGCCATAACATAGTTTGGTGCGATTGTACCATAACGGTTGTCGCGTACAAATCCGCGTACATCCTCAGTAGCTGCGAAATCCTCACCTACGTCAACTGCCGTGTTCTCGATCTCGAAACGATCCTCAGAAGTTGGAACGATGTCGAACTTCACATATGAGATTGTGCGTGTTGGGTTCTTTTTGTAGCGAGCTTTGTTTTTCTGGTAAAAATCGCTCACCTCTTTTGTAGATACAGAGACCACAGAGTCTGGGATCGCCATATAGCTTTTGGATGCCCAACGGCCGCTATATGAGTTATTTACCTTTGCGAAGGTGTTACTAACCTCCAACGAATTCACATATGTTCCACCATTAAGAAGGGCCGCGAACTTTGCACTCTCGCGCTCGATACGTGCTTGGTCGTTTAGATATGCCCAGAAAGCCTCAGCCTCGGGGTTTGAGCTCGACTGCAACAAGAACATATTGACCATATCGCGATTGAAGATACCAGTTGATGGATCGGCAAAGACATTATAGAAAGATTGTGTTGGGATCTCACCCGAAATCATCGCCAAACGCTCTGAATCAGAGATATTAACTCCTAGATTTTTGAAGCTAGGCGACAAAACGTAGTTTGTCAAGAGAGACTGCAAAGCTGCATCCGACAAAGCGTCCAACTGTTGTTGGTTCGACTCATCAACATTGTTTTGAGCTCTAATTTTGTTATACTCAGCCTGATACTCAGAGTATGTGATATCCTGTCCGTCTAGAGTCGCTACGACAGGGTCATTTCCCGAAAATCCCATCTCAGACTTGAGAGAGAAGATGAAAGCCAAAAGTGCAAAAGCAATAACTGCCGAAAGCACAATTCCAAATTTGGTTCTTAGTGTGTTAAGAGTTGCCATTATATTACTTAAATTATTGTTTCCATATACCCCTTAATTGTAGGGTTTATTTTAATTGAGTCCAAAGATAGTAAAAAAAACTGTATTATCTCTTTTTTAACCAATTATTTTCACCCTCATCAACTCAATTCGAGAGCTCGTGGTACGTAAAATTTTTATTTCGAACTTCCCAACCTCTAGGCTCTCGCCTGCCGCTGGGATTCCTTCGTGGTTATAGATCACATAACCCGCTATTGTATCGAAATCATCGCTCTCCTCTATGCCTAGGTTGTACTTATCGTTGAGATAGCGCACCTCCAAACGCCCCGAAAGGACATACTCACCATCCGAAATTTTGCGCTCGATCAACTCTGGCTCATCGTGTTCATCCTCGATCTCACCAAAGATCTGCTCCAAAATATCTTCTAACGAGATAACACCTGCCGTGCCTCCAAACTCATCTATCACAACCGCTATATTGGTTTTGTGGACAATGAGGCTCTGCATAAGTGCGCTCACAGCCATCGTCTCGGGCACGAAGTTCACAACCCTTAAAATCTCCTCCACACTTTGGGGCGACTGAAAGAGACTCTTCGAGTTGACATAACCGATGATATTGTCTATGCTCCCTCGCCACACAAATATTCGCGAATATTTGGTCTTTACGAATCGCGCCGCCAACTCCTTGATGGTTATTGTGCTTATATCAACCGCCTCGATGTCGACTCGCTGAGTCATGCAGTCCCTAACCCTAAGGTCCGAAAAGTCCAGTGCGTTTTGAAACAGTTTGATCTCGTTTTCCGAATCTCCCACACTCTCGTTGTTCGACGAGGAGTCCAATAGACTTGCCAAGTCACTCTTGTCGAAGGTGTGCGACGCTTCGGGTAGGTCTACCCTATTGCCTATAAGTCTCAAAAAAGCATGCGACAAGAGGGTGGTAAATTTAGCGACAGGATATAAAACAACGTAGAAGAAGTAGATCAGAGGAGAGAACGACTTGAAGTAAAAATTGGGGTTACTCCTAAAGATTGATTTGGGAAGGAACTCCGCCACAAAGATAATTATCAAGGTCGAAATAGCACTCTCCACAACCATAGAGCCCGTGGTACCCAACAGCTCACTCCCACCAAAAGCCCCCCTAATGAGGCTCGACATATAGAGCGAATAGACAACAAGTGCGATATTGTTACCCACCAAAATAGTGGTTATATATTGACCGGGGTTGCGTCCAAAGACCTCCGCTATTCGGTCAAACATACGACTCTGCTTACGGTCGATCTCCAGCTTCAAACGGTTTTTGCTCAGGTAGGCGATCTCCATACCCGAAAAAAATGCCGACAAAAGAAGCATCAGGAATATTACAATCAAAGAGGCTGTCATAGTGAGATTATCGTATTACATCAATTGACTCATTCTCTGACTCATTGGCGACTTCAGCCTCCGAACCACTCGCCCCGCTCGACAGACTATCTGGCCTCTCCTTGGGGGTTATCTCCATACCCATACGCCCCTTCAAGCGCCTAAAACTCCAATCATCCATCGACTCATTGGACTCAAAGCCCTCGCCGACGTAGGTGTCCCCCGTCGAATTATCGACAATCTTGGTATCTACATTGGAGTAAATCTTTTGGGTCTGTGCATTCCAAAACAGCTGCTGCGAGTACAACTCCTTGCCATCGGTTCTTATCACCGTGACATCACCCATAGCCTCCCACAACTTTCTTTCCTCATAATAGATCGCATAGTTAGCCGTAAGGATAGCCTCTTGCGTAGAGAGCGAATCTTTGGAGTAGGTCGTGATCTCTACCCCCTTGCGAAACTCCCTATAGGGCTCCTTACCTAGGGTATACCCCTCGACCAAGGCCGCTTTGAAACGATACGAGAGCCTTCCATTCTCCGACATCACCATCTCCAAACTATCACTCTGCTCATTCATCAGCGTGTCGTACGAAATCTCCTTGACCGTCGACACATCACCCCCACACGAAAATAGAGATATAGCACTCCCCACAATGAGGAGTGCTACAATCTGCCTTGATATATTTGGTATATACATTTAAGAATCGTTAAAATTCTATTCTCTCGACAACAGCCCTAATTATTTACGCACACGAACTGTTGTTCTTTGGCCAGAAGCCATACCGCACTTAACAGTGTAGCTGTCGCCATCCTTGATCTCGTTGAAGAAACACTCCTCTTGAGATGGGAAGTTTCCTGCGTAAGCGTTCATACTTTGTTGAGCGATTGACTTATAGTCAGACTCCTCAGATGTAAAGTTAGCTAGTGCCAATGCCATTGTGTCGTATGCGATCCAGAATGCTGCTTGACCATCAAATCCAGAACATGAAGCTGCCGAAGAGGCATAACATTGAGCCAAAACAAAGTAAGCAATACCGTTGTCTGATTTAGTGTCATCTGGAGTATTGATAGACTCACGAGCTGCTGCTGCCGCCTCAGACATATTGTTTGCTGCCATCTGAATCAAAGCAATACGTGCATACAAAGCCTCGCGAGCATCCATATCTGTCTCCTCAGCCACTGCGTCACGTAGGTATTTAGAGGCCTTATCGTAGTCGCCTTGCGATTGGAAGATAGCCGCCAAAGCCATAGCCGATTGTGAACTTGGCTCCAACTCATACAACTTCTCTGTTGTAGCGACATAGAAAGGTGAGTTACATCTCATTCTAGACATCAACTTAACAGTCTTAGCGAGCAACTCTACATTATTTGGATCAGCCTCCAATTTAGCCCCGAAGATAGTCTCCAAGTTCTCGCATGTAGCAGCACCACTAACACTAAACGCAGTGGTGAAATCATCGCGGAACTTAGTGTACTCACTCTCCAACTTATCGAAGAATGGAGAAAGGCGGTCATACTCACTCATAACCTCGTCTGCCATAACCTCATCCATCTTGTAGTCCTCGCAAAGGTTTTGGAAATAGAGAAGTACCAATGGTGGATCTGCTCTATCGCCACAAGCCTCGATAGTTGCCTTAAATACATTGCGCAAACCCTCGCGATCGCTCTTCATGTAGTTATAGTAATCACGAGCTTTGCTATCCAAGATATAATCCTTACCGCGTTTTTCGTGGTCCGAGAAGTATTCTAGACGTAGATCATGTGCGATCATAAGAGAGTCCACCATCTGCTTCTTCTCCGCAACACTTTTAGCGCGTGCGATCTTTGCTCTATACAACACAACACCACGAGCCATTACCGCCTCCGAAGCCTCTGGGCACGACGCAACAAGTTCGGTATAATAAGCCGATGCTGCACCATAGTCTCTATTGTCCAAAGCCTCAGTCAAAAATGAACTCTTGTTCATATTTGCTTCACGAGTCTCTGCATCTGGACCCCATTTGGCAAAACGAGGGTCATTGAAGTCGACTTGAGCCTGCGCCACGAAACCCACAGCGGCAAAAGCCATTGTTAATAGTAGTTTGGTTTTTTTCATTTGATTTTTAATATTTTAATAAGCTTTTAATTAATCATATATTTAAGGTTCGAAAAAGTTCACTCTCACTATATTTTTATATTTTATCCCACCCCTTTGGTCCCCTCCCTGAGGGCGGGGAGTTAGTCGCAAAACCAAGATTTTGCTCCCTTAAGTGGTACTTCTTTAGTTTTGAAGTCTCAAACCTAAAGAAGCAATTAATCGTATTTAGGTCTTTGGAACCAATAATCGTCTCCAAAGAGGGTTATACCAACAGATACCTTGAAGTAGTTTTGCTTGATTAAGTTAACTGCCGCATCTCCCGAGCCTACTGTTTTGTGCGAACCTGCACTTCCATACTCAAGACCGATATCTACATTCGACAAACTTAACATACCCATCGGCATACCGATACCCGTTGTGATCGCCCACTGAGGCATACGTTGACCATCTACACTTTTGTAGTAGTTACCCGCTCTGACTCCGAAACGATATGACATACGTTTGTAATATGTTCTCACATCCATTCTGTTGGGGATATACTCAACTCCCAACCTCACTTGCGCCACTTTGCGATATGCTACCTCCAAACCTTCGGTGGTGATAGTTGAGTTATTGTCCGACCAATCTTGGTATGTTGCATCTGCGGCATATGACCATTTTTTGGTTTGATACATTCCACCCACAGACAATTTGTGAGGGATATTGATCTCTGGATATATCTCTTCGTCTGTAGCGTAGAAATAGATAAGATCTGTCGACGATCCACTCATCATCAGCTTGGTCAATTCGGGCGCGAGGTTGCCTCCGAGGTCATACGTAGCACCAAATATCAAACGCTTAGTGGGCTCTGCGATAGCTTCCCATTGGATACCTACTTGCCCCTTAACCTTCGAGAAGTAGTAACTATCAACACCTTGCGCTGTCGAGAAGTTTGTACTTCCGATGATCGGGTACAACGACAATGAGTAGTAGCGAGTCAACTGCCCCCAATAATACTGCGCTGCGATACCCACATGAAGCCCTTTGGCCAATTTGTATCCCACACCGAGTTTAACCTCTGTGATCTCTCCACTTCCTTGGTGGTTCAACACCATATAGTTTCCGCCTGTGCTCATATCGTACGATGAATCCTCGATATAGTAACCAATAGTGCTATATGGAGCGACACTAAATCCAACACCTAGATCCTTTGTGATAGGGACTTGAATCGCAATATTATTTAGCTTAGCCATACCATATGTGCTCGAATTAAGCCCCGAAGCTTGGGGTTGGGAGTTGGTAGCCACACCACCCTCGGCTCCAAAATCCATAAGGATACCTTTTTGGACCGCAACACTATATGAGGCTGGGTTCAACAAGTTTATGCTCGCACCATTACGCAAAGCAAGACCTGCACCTCCCATAGAACGTGTTGGTAGAGTTCCTTGAGTTGCCAAGTCACCTATTCCATACATAGAGTATATGGAGTATACATTTTTGGTTGCCGTTGTCTGTGCAAATAGTGTTGTTGCGAACATTATGGCAATAGCTGCCATAACCCACCTAACTGTTTTTTTATTCTGCATTATAGTCTAAAATTCTATTGAGTCCCCTAAACAAGAGTTCCCGATTCACAAATATCGTATTTTTAATTCTTTTCTCAAAGAATTTTGCGTCTCCACCCACAAAAATTACCATTAATTCATCATATTTTTGCAAAAAACGCGAAATATACCCCTCAATTTAGTAACAAATACCATTCATCACCCCCTGCATCACCGCATCTTTGGTTGTTCGCGCCACCTCCAACTCCTCGAAAGTTGGTTCGCAAAGAGGCAATACCGCGGTGAAATCGTGCAGCGCGCGAAACCTCAACATCACCCCAGCCGATATAGATCCCCCTTCGAATCCCCCTTGGCGAGTTACAAGGTCAATTGTGATGGCTGTGCCAAAATCGACAATCAACATATCCTTCTCACCAAACATCTCTCGCGCACCAACAGCCGCGGCCAACCTATCGCGCCCCAAAGTGTGGGGCGTAGCATAGCTAATATCTATGGGCACCCTAACATCGGTGTCGAAAAACAAACAATGGCCCACAATAGAGCCCACAGAGTCGACAACGCAACTCTGGAGACCTCTGGTAGAACTAACGATCGAACGCGAAATATCGTATTTGGACACAAACTTTTTTACAATATCCTCCGTATAATTATCTGTAGCTGCAAAATCCACAACCTCACCTCCATCCATCACCGCAACTTTCACTCGGCTATTGCCAATATCTATGATTAAATTCATTGGGCTAAAGTGTTGCTAAAAGTTTATATGCTGACTCAATATCCTCTACGCGACGAATTGTCATTGCAAGTCTATTGTTTTGATTCCTTATTACATATCTATCTGGCTGAGCTGTAACCTTTTTGAGGAGTGTCATAAAGACTTCGCTTTTGAAGTATGCCGAATTGGGATCCGACACAAAGTGCACGATCATCAATCCATTTTTCACCTTCACGCGCTCCATTCCCAGACGCACAGCCTCCCACCTTAGGCGCACGACATTCAACAGCTCCTCGGCCTCACGCGGCAGAGCTCCAAAGCGGTCCACGAGTCGCGAAGCAAACTCTTGGAGTTTATCGTGGGTAGCTATAGAGTCCAACTCTCGATATAGTTTCAGCTTCTCGGCCGTCTGCGAAATGTAGGAGTCGGGCAGCTCCGCTGGAACCGCTATATCTATGTGTGAATCGTCTATATATCGCTGCTCCGCTGGCTTGCCATCTGGCTGCTCGGGGGCCAATCCAGCCACATTGAGACCCTCCTCGCGAAGCTCCAAGATCGCCTCATTCATTATCTTTTGGTAGGTCTCGAAACCAATATCGGCAATGAAACCACTCTGCTCGGCACCCAAAAGATTTCCTGCGCCACGAATGTCGAGGTCCTGCATCGCGATATTGAAACCCGAACCCAAATCCGAGAACTCCTCAATTGCGTTCAACCTACGTCTCGCATCGGAGGTGATAAGGTCGTCGGGGGGCGACAATAGGTAACAATAGGCCTTACGGTCCGACCTACCCACACGTCCACGCAGTTGGTGAAGGGCACTGAGACCAAAATATTGGGCGTTATTTATTATTATGGTGTTGGCATTCGAGACATCTATTCCATTCTCGATGATCGTGGTGGCCAACAGCACATCGTACTCACCGTATATAAAGTCCATGATAAGGGCTTCGAGATCCTTCGCTGGCATCTTTCCATGGCCCATTCCCACACGCACTTTAGGGCACAGTCTCATAATCATATCTTTGACCTGTTGCAGATCCTCAACCCTATTGTGCACAAAGTAGACCTGCCCTCCGCGGCTCAACTCTGTCTCTACCGCCTCGCGGATAATCTCCTCCGAGAATACATGCGACTCGGTGAGGATAGGTTGTCGATTGGGCGGTGGAGTCGAGATCACCGACAAGTCGCGAGAGCCCATCAAAGAGAACTGCAACGTACGAGGAATAGGCGTAGCGGTCAGGGTCAACGTATCAACATTGACGCTCAGCGCCGTGAGCTTCTCTTTGGCCGAGACACCGAACTTCTGCTCCTCGTCGATGATTAACAAACCTAGGTCTTTGAACTTAACACTCTTGCCCAAGATCTTGTGCGTACCGATAAGTATATCGACAACTCCATCGGCTAACTCTTTGAGTATCATCGTTGTCTCGCGAGCCGACTTGGTTCGATTCAGATACTCGATCTTCACTGGGAAATCCTTTAACCTAGACACAAACGAGCGGTAGTGCTGCATAGCGAGGATCGTCGTGGGGACCAAAATAGCCACCTGTTTACCATCCGTAGCTGCCTTAAATGCCGCACGTATAGCGATCTCCGTCTTTCCAAAACCGACATCTCCACACACCAGACGATCCATAGGCTCCTTGGACTCCATATCGCGCTTTACGGCCTGCGACGCTGCATTTTGGTCGGGGGTATCTTCATACATAAACGAGGCCTCGAGCTCTTGCTGGAGGTAGGTGTCGGGGGTAAAGGCAAAACCTTCGCTCGCTTTGCGCTTAGCGTAGAGGGCAATAAGTTCGCGAGAGATATCCTTAACCGCCTTTTTGGTCGCATTTTTGAGCTTCTGCCATGCTCCCGACCCCAATTTGTATACCTTCGGAGGTTCACCCTCGCCACTCTTGTAGCGCGAGATGCGGTGCAGGGAGTGTACATTGACAAACAACACATCGTTATCCTTGTATGTCAACTTAATAGCTTCGTGCATACGTCCATTCTCATTGATCTTAACCAACCCTCCGAACTTACCCACACCGTGGTCGTAGTGGACAACATAGTCACCCATTTTGAGCTGGTTGAGCTCCGCGATAGTCATCTGCTCATCGCGTTTGATCTCGCCACGTATCTTGTAGCGTTGGTACCTATCAAATATCTGATGGTCGGTATATAGACACAGCTTCAAGTCGTCATCTACGAAACCTTCGTGCAAGGTCACAGGGATCGAGTTCACCTCGATCTGTCGATACCCAATCTGATAGAATATATTTTGTAGCCTCTCGATTTGGGCTTTATTGCGAGAGATAATATATGTTTTGTAGCCCCGTTGCCCCATAGAGATAATGTCGGAGGCCAAGATCTCGAAGTTCTTGTTGAACTTTGGCTGAGGCTTGGTCGCAAACTCCACCACCGCATCGGCCCTTCGTTCTTTGAGCGAGTCGCGAAGCAGAATAACCTTTAGCCCCTCCAGATCGGCCAAGAGTTTATTGCGACTCGTAACCCTCAGATCAATTGTCGAGGGTTCGGCCATCTCGCTCAAAAGTTTACGTCTCAGGTCGTTGACTTTGCGCAGAGCATAATCTGCGTCGTAGAACCAATAACACCCCTGACGACCCACAAACTCCACAAACGACACCTTGCGCGAATCATGCTCCTCGCCCGAATTTAGGTTGGGGAGGATCTCCACAGACTCTAATTTGCTAAGCGACAGCTGACTCGATATATTAAATCGCCTCAGTGAATCAATCTCGTCACCAAAGAAATCAACACGAAAAGGCTCGCTCTCCGAATAGGAAAAAATATCGACAATTCCTCCACGCGTGGAGTATTGCCCCGGCTCATAGACAAAATCAACCCTCTGGAAACCAGCGACCTCGATCGTCTCGATCAAAAAATCTATAGCAATCTTGTCTCCCACCCTCAGCGCAATAACCTCACGCCTCATTGCATCCGAGCCCACAACCCTCTCGGCCAGCGCTTCGGGATAGGTACACACCACCACCGTTTGATCCCCTTTGGCACGACGCACAGCATTCATAGTCGAGGTGCGTTGCACGACGCTATTGGCATCTTCGCGGCCATAGAGCATAGAGCGTTTGTAGGAGGATGGCAAGAAATAGACACTATCTTCGCCCACGAGGTCATACATGTCGTTGAGCAGATAGGCCGCAGCATCTTTATCCTCTGCCACAAAGAGATGCACCCCTCCGACCCTCTGGATCAGGGCTGCACCATACGACGAAAGAGCACCACCAACCAACTCTTTGAGGTGGATGGTAGTGCTTGTACTATTATAAGCATCTTCGAGGGCCTTCGTTGCTCGCGATTTGGCGTAGAGAGAGATTATCTTACTACCCCGATCCGACTGTGAGGTTGCCTCTTTTACGATCTTTTTGCTCATCTCCGATATATATTGATGGCTTGGTTGAAATTACTAAAAACCTATGCCAAAAGGTTTCTACCGCTTTTATCGTGGTAGGTGACCTCTATGATCCCCACACTCTGATCCACGATCACATCTATCTTGCATCCATACTTCCACCCCCACTTGCGTCTGAGCGAAAAGAGACCTTTGGTGATAAACGCCTCGATGTAGGGGCTGACCCTAAGCTGTATATATTTGTGTTTACGATCCTCAGTCAAAAACGAGATCTGATTCTCTATGCTTTTGTCAATCAAGACCGTAGGCTGGATTTTTCCTGTTCCGTTACATGTCGGACATACATCCTCTACATCTTGCACTGCGATAGGACGCACCCTTTGGCGCGTGATCTGCATGAGTCCAAACTTAGTGATAGGCAAAACCGTATGTTTGGCTTTGTCACCTGCCATAAGTTTTATCATCTCTTCGTATAAGAGCTGACGATTAGCCGCTTTGTGGAGATCAATGAAATCCACAATAACAATTCCACCCATATCCCTGAGTCTCAACTGTCTAGCAATCTCGGTCGCCGCAGCCAAGTTAACATCCATAGCTGTCTGCTCCTGATTATCTTCGGCCTTGGTACGATTTCCCGAATTGACATCAATCACATTCATCGCCTCCGTATGTTCGATGATTAGGTATGCGCCACGCTTAAGCGACACATACTTTGCGAAGAGCGACTTTATCTGCTTCGAGATATCGTAGTTATCGAAGATCGGAACCGAACCGTTATACATCTTCACGATATTCTCCTGCTCGGGCTGGATCAGCTTTATGTAGTTGCGGATGGTCGCAAACATCGCCTCGTCGTCAACAGCAATCTGCGAAAAGCTACCATTGAGCGTATCGCGGATAATCGTATTGGCTCGACTCATCTCGCTCATAATCAACGATGGAGCTATATTCTTACGGATATTTTGGAGAATCTTTTTCCACCTATCAATCAAAGAGAGGATATCTTGCTCTATATCTTCATCCTTGGCCGAGACAGCAGCCGTACGGATTATGACACCGAAATTTTTGGGCAACACCGCTGCTGCCACCCTTTTAAGGCGCTTCTTATCCTCCGCAGAGCGGATCTTCTGCGACAAAAAGACCTTGTTCGAAAATGGGACCAACACAACATTGCGCCCCGCGAGCGAGATCTCCGCTGTCAATCGAGGCCCCTTAGTCGAGATTGCCTCCTTGGCGATCTGGACCATCACTGTTTGACCAACTTGCAGGTGCGAGCCGATCTTACCCCCTTTTTCGATAGGATCGGTGAGCTTAAGAGCCTCGACCTTCACGCCTCGCTTACCGGGCTGGTGGCTCGATACTATTTTGTCTAGGGCCGAAAACTGCCCTCCGAGATCTAGGTAGTGGATAAAAGCATCCCTCTCGTGGCCAATATTGACAAACGCAGCATTGAGCCCGGGCATGATTTTACGCACCTTACCGACATAGATATCCCCCACCGCAAATCCAGTTTGGCTCTGCTCTTTATTGAGCTCGACCAGAACTTTGTCTTCGCAGAGGGCTATAGAGATCTCCGATGGGGTTACATTTATTATTAACTCTCGATTCATAAAACAATCGATGTATATTTAATCAATGTGAGTGGAATGTAAGTATGACTCACATTATATTTGTATTCTTTACAATAATAGTGGGCTTACCTTACATCAAACCCACATCATAAGAGTCATGGAACTCTTTATATATCTTTGAAATTCGTGCAGATTAACCACCCTTCCGAGCGTTTAACCTTGATTTTTTGACCTCTCAGGCCAAAAAATATACTCTTCGGGCCCCTCTACCCGACAAGCTACGCTACACGCAACTCTTTAAACGTACTAAAGCTAAGGAAGAGAATTCATCCTTAGCTTTAATTCTTCTTAGGCGACTCTTAAATAAGATGTCGGCTACCTACTTTTTCTTGTGACGATTCTTACGCAATTGTTTTTTGCGCTTGTGGGTAGCCATCTTATGCCTTTTTCTTTTCTTACCGCTTGGCATACTCTTGGTTTTTATAGGGTTAATACTTATTTTATTATTTAATCATCTCAACGAAGCTCTTTGCAGGCTTAAATGCTGGGATATTGTGCTCTGGAATAGTGATTGTTGTGCTCTTAGAGATGTTACGCGCAACTTTTTGAGCTCTCTTCTTTACGATAAAGCTACCAAATCCGCGCAAATAAACATTATTATTCGCAGCCATAGAATCCTTGACACTCTCCATAAATGCCTCCACGATAGTCTGAACTTGCACCTTCTCTACACCTGTTGTTTTAGCGATTTCGCTAACGATATCTGCTTTTGTCATAAGTTATATATATTGATATTATTAAATTACTCCCAAACCGGAGTGCAAATATACGCTATATTTCATTATTTCACAAAATTTTACACCTTTTTTTTCGCTTATTTTAGACTCACTTCGATAACTTCTGGTATGAATCCCCCTTTTTATCTATTTTCTCTTTCTTTTATACTACTATTTATCTATCTTTGCTAAAACTTTATTTAAATGGAGAACTCTTTCGACATATACTTCGCTACAAACAGATTAGCGATAGCCACATCTTTGGTGGATGGCATAACCACAACAATCTCGCCCGAAATGATAACCTCTGCCGAGGAGCTATGTCGCATGCTCAACACCCATCAAAATATAGCTATCGTCACCGATTCCCCCAGCGAAGTGTTAGAGACCATCTCTCAACTCTTTATTGCTGTCACCGCCGCAGGAGGTATAGCGACCAACGACCAAGGGCTCGACCTTATGATATATCGCAACGGCAGATGGGACCTCCCCAAAGGACATTGGGAGGAGGGCGAGACGATCGAAGAGTGCGCACTTCGCGAAGTCGAAGAGGAGACAGGAGTTAAGGGGCTTACCATAGGCAACAAGATCTGCACCACATCTCACATATACAAAATGAAGGGGCGCTGGGAGATCAAATGCACCCATTGGTTCCGCATGACAACTTCACACTCCGAGGAGCTGATCCCCCAAACCGAGGAGGGTATAGAACGTGTGGCGTGGTGCTCAAAAGAGGAGATCATGAGATTCCTCCCCGACTCATTCCCCACAATCCAACAAGTATACAGAAAGGCGCAAATTAATGATGAATGATGAATGGTGAATTGACACAAACCTTCGCATGCTGGCACTCGGTTAAACGTTACTTTGACTTTCTCAGCTCTTCTCACTATTTCTCAGTTTTACTCCATCTTCAGAGAACGTTGATAGTGCTTATTACACTATTAGGTGTAAGTTGCATTGTTTTGTAATCTATGGCCGACAATATATTTAGCCCCGGGCGCTTACCTACTTTCAGCTCTCCCAACTCATCGAACCCAAGAGCTTTAGCTCCTTGGCGAGTCGCCCAATCCAAGCTCTCACACAGCGGAACACTTTCACCCAAAGAGAGGATCTCCGAGACGATCGAGAGCGAGTGATTTGACGCTAAGGAGTCTGTCCCCAAACAGATATTCAAGCCATTGGAGCGGAGGAGATCCACGGGAGGATATATCCGCGATATGTAGTCGTTGGAGCGCGGACAGAGTACCCAATATACGGGAGCGGTGAAGTGGCCCATTATAATATCTATATCGGCCTGCTTTACGCAACAGTTATGAACCAGCATCACACTTCTCTCGCGCGGCACGCTCTCTACAATTCGTTGGGCTGGAGATCCATAGTGCAAAAAATCGCACTCAAAACCCACACGCTCATACCACTCCCACAAGGGACCCGAGCGTGAGTATAGCTCCGCCTCGGAGGGTGACTCCATGAAGTGTATGGAGAGGGGGGTGTCGATGTTTCGCGAGGCTATAGCCTTGAAAAGTTTATCGCCTAGCGAATATGTAGAGTGTGGAGTAAGAGAGCTATTGGGGTGGTTCAACACCCACTCCATATGGTCCGCAGAGGTGGTGGAGAGACCAAAGAGCTCACCGAAATTTCTGTAGTTGATGGGGCTACGCGACTTACAATCCATTGAGGTATCGCCATTTACAACATCCCCGACCGCCACGACACCTTCGCTTCGTAGTTTTATATCCTCCCTCTCCAACGCGCAAATACGTTGCTCCATTGTCGCCTCGCCCCTCACAGCTCCGATCTGGCGAGCGAAGGCTGCAAATCCACCATATGGCTCTATGCGACCCTTGAGGTATGAGAGTTCAAGGTGCGAGTGAGCATTAACAAATCCCGGGGTCATGATCCCCGAATAGAACTCCGTATTTTGGAGGCGGTCCACTTGGTCGTAACTCTCGATGGAGAGGATACGCCCCTCGGGGTCGAGTGTGAGCAGAGGACGCGAGACAAACTCTCCGCCCACGAACATAAGGTTAGAGGCTATCCTGCGGCGTGGGGATTTGGAGCAGTTCATCGGAGAAAATATTTATGTTCACTAACTTCTCGAAGAGCAGTTCTTCGGCAACTTCGGCCATCGGGGTATACTCGATCTTGAGGTCACGGATTTTGAAGTGTGGCTCCCCTTTTTTATCCATTATATCGACAACGTGCATCACCATATCGTCGTACTCAATATCTATCTCTAGGTTTTTCTTGAAACTCTTAACCCCTCCGCGTTGCAGGTAGGTGACAGAGCGCTCGGCTTGACCCATATCGGAACCCATCTCGTCGACACCCTCAAACCAAAACGCATTGCGGTAGTTTCCCGTATTTTCGTCGAGCGAGTCGATCAGGTAGTCGAAGCTGATTTGGTAGTTTCCCATCTCTACATCCCTAAGTCTCAACCACAACTTCGAGGTGTCGCGCATGGATTCAACAAAGATCTCGTCGATGGAGATAACCTCGCGGCGCGACATACGTTGCGACACCGATCGGATGGTATCGAGAACAGCTACCTGCGCATCGTAGACACCTCCTTCGAGTTCGAGAATCCTAATCGCTCGCTCTACAACATCTCCCAAGCGGGCACTCTTGCGTCGCGAAAAGTTTCCGATCGTATATTGGACATCTTCGGTGGTATATCCATAGCTCTCGAATATCGGCTCATAGATATTAATGGAGTCCATCTTCATACCCTTCATTGTGACAATTGAGTTGGCCAAAAAAGCATCGTGAAAGATGAGGGCCAGCTCATTATCGGGGATTATTTTATGCGAAGAGCACCCTCCAAAGAGGAGTACCACAGCAGTTAAACATGTATAAATTAGTCGTTTCATACAACATTAAATTTATTAGACTTCTTAAAGAAGCAAAACGTTAGTTTTGCCCCGACTCTTAAGAACATTGATAGGTGGATGAAATTTAAAAGATGGCGTAAAGGAGTGTGAGGGAGCGTACTTTAGGCGTACGTGACCGATCAGAACTCTATGGTATCTTTTAAATTTCGCCGCCTTGCAATGTTCTCTTTTTTATCATCTCTAAAGTTACTATATAGTTAAGCACCATAGCCACCCCCAATGTCAAGGCAACTATCCACGCCACATCCCACAACTGGAGGTTAACAGGGTAAGCATCTACGACAAATGCCCCCGCAGGGAGTTTAACCACACCCCACAGCTGTTGGATAAGGGTCACCGCGACACCCACCACGACACCCAAAAAGGCCCCCACGCCACTAATCAGCATCCCCTGCAAAAAGAAGATCCGCCTAATATCGCTCCACGTAGCCCCCATCATCCGAAGGGTGGTCATATCCGCACGCTTCTCGATAATCAACATCGCGACGATCCCAATAAGCGAGAAGGAGGCCAAGATCATAACCATTGCCGATATAAACAAAATCCCCCACTTCTCATATTTGATGATGTCGTACAACACAGGGTTGAGCTCCTCGCGGCTCAAGACCGAGAAGCCATCACCAACGACACCCTTCACCCTCGCGCGCACCTGCTCCACCGAATGGCCATCGGCCACCCTTACCGCAACACTCGACAACTGCTCGTCGCCCACGATCCGATTCACGAACCTCAGTGGCGCATATACATACCTCTCTTCACTTTCGCCATCGAGGATAAAGATCCCCGACACACCTGCGCTATCCCTCACAAAATCCACCACGGGGACAAACGACGAGAGACGAGACTCGCGTAGCGAATAGACCCCCACCTCTGCTACGCGGAAATTGGCGAGTCCCAATTTGTAGGCCATAGCATTACCCACAACCAACCTATCGAGATCACCCATACGCAGGCTAAAATCCCCAGCACGCATATAGCTATCAATCGGTACCACACGCGTATAGTTGTCGTCGACCCCTCTAAGCGTAACCACCGCCTCGCGACCCATATGGTCCAACATCATCGTCTGCTCACTCACATAAGCAAAGCACTCCACGCCCTCCACCTCGGCGAGCCGAGCGCTATCAATTTCACTAGCTTCGAAATATCGCCCCACGATGGGTCTGATCGTCAGAGGGGCATCGACGCTAGAGTTCATCCCCTCGACCAAAGAGCCGAAGCCATTGAAAATAGAGAGCAGGATGATGATCGCCGCCACAGGTATAGCCACAGAGACCAAACTCACACCCGCAATGATATTTATCACCGAGTGCGACTTTTGGGAGAAAAGGTATCTGCGCGCAATAAAAAGCATCTCGCAGGTTATCTATTGATCGCCTTGTCTATATTTTCGATATACTCCAACGAGTCATCCAAAAAGAAATCAATCTCTGGAACGCTCTTTAGTTGGTGCTTGATACGTGCGCCCAAACTTTTGCGAATAGCCCAATTCTCGCGCTTCAAGGTAGCCAATATCGCCTCGTTACGGTCAAAGGGGAATACGCTCACATAGATCTTAGCATAGCTAAAATCGGGCGACACCCTAACCGAAGTGACAGTTAAAAGTGTACCTTTAAAGAGCTCGCGGCACTCCTTTTGAAAAATATCTGCGATATCTCGCTGTATCTGCTTAGCAATCTTTTGCTGACGTGTTGATTCCATCTCCATACTCATAAATTTTATCTTCTGTTTTATCTTTTTCCTTCGTAATTAAAAGTTGTTCCTATATTTGCCTTTCCGAGGCGCTTCACACCCCAACTCTCGAATCCATCCGCGCGGCCTAAACGGTAGTTAAGTCCAAACGCCACAGAGATATTATCTACGGGGCTTCGGGTCGGAGTTGTCGAGAATGGGTTCTCCGAGCCATCGTTGTTGTTGGTGTAGTATTTATTGCGGTTCTTCACAATGTCGGCATAGCCGTAATAGTACCTCGCACGAGCCATAAGCTCGAACCGCCCAAAGATATAGTTGACTCCAAAGCCACCCATAAGTCCATATCCTATGCGGTTATCGCGCGCGGTTTTATATTCATACACCCCCTCCCAATCGGTCGCACCTTGGGCTCGCGCATAGTCATTGACGTAGGTCGACGACATATTGTATGAGAAGGTGGCCGCTGCATCCATAAATATTCGCACCTTATTGTGGATAGCGTAGATATGTGGCTGCCACACAATGGGGATCATTATGGAGTTGAAGTAGCGCGTGTAGTAATCCAGCGCGTTTTTATCTTCGGCAACCGAAGCGTTGGGGGCATAGGAGTAACCTCGCTCCATATATTCGATATCGACACCCACTGCACCCACATATTTTTGCGAGGAGTAGTATCTCCACGACACACCACCCACCAGCAGTCCACTCACCGATTTAGTCTCTTGACTCGGGTAGGGTCTAAAACTACCCTGCGACGCACCCATAGAGATTCCGACCGTATGTTGAGCAAACCCCTCGAAGGTTGCAAACATGGCGACAACCAAAACTATAGACCTTATAATCTGTTTCATAAATTTCATAATTGCCCCCCTATCTTCTTGTGTTGGACTTTTGGTTACCATCGGCCATCTTTTTAGCCCTCTCCTCCTCCAAAAGTTTGAGTCGCTGAGACTCCTCTTGGTTGAGACGATCTATTACACTCTGCATATCTTCGGGCTTAAAGAGCTCGTCGGCACTCAGCTCATAATCAAACTCCCAGTTCTCCTTGGTTTGGAAGGTCGACTCTCCGCCATCCTCGTAGTAGGCAACTCGTTCGGGGAGTAACCTTTTTACCATATTTCCCGTACTTCGCTCTCCGTTTTTATCTCGATCTTGAATCACTCGTAGGCGGATCTCCCCAGCTGGGACATACTCAAACTTTAGATCTCCACTCGGACCCACAACCTCGCTACTCAATGTCGCACCTTTGCCGTTTAAGAGTTGCACGATATAGTCCGACTCATCCGCCGGTGACTTCGAGAACTTAACATTTACGATCGAGTACTTCTCGGGGTTATAACGCGTGTAGTTCATCACAATCGAGTCATTGGACTGACGCGCGATATTGGTCATCGCGTTGCTTGGGATTATGAGCTCATAAGAGCCTTCGACCTCTTTTAGATCGGTCATAATACGCCACAGACGAAGGTTGACACTATCTCGCTCCAACGATATTTTATGATTGGTCCTAACGCTATCGACCGAGATATACTCCATCTTGATCTGCGAGGTGTTCATCTCGATTAGTGGATATTCAAACATCATTGTCAGTGGATTCAGAGGGTTGACTGATCCGCTTGATGTGAGGGTCACCTTGAAGGGGTTAACCTCCTTGGGGGGCTCCCACTCCGTCCCCTCCAGCTCAGCCTTTTCGCGCTCGCGCTCCAACTTCTCGCGCTCCCTCTCTTGGGCCCTCGATTCAATCTTTCGCCACGTGAGTCGCAGAGGGTCGGTGGTCTCGACAAGGTTTCTGATGGAGTCGTGTTTAAAGTATGTCACACTACCGCGAATTGTGTCGGGCAACATCTCCGAATCGAGATTAAACCACACGGCCAAAGAGTCGCGGTTGGGGGAGGTGTACTCCACGACGAAATCCTCTTCGTCGATCAGATCGAACTCGATATTGGTGATTTGAGGGTTAGCATCCGAAAAGACCAACTCCGCTTTGTGTTGCGATGGACGTTTGCTCTCCTGCAAAATTTGTCTTTTGTAGGCTTGGTCCATAAACATCCTAAAGTGCAGCTGCGGCTCCGCGACAACATAGCTGCGCAACGAGTCGAACCACAACGAAAAATCGGGCAACTTCGAAGGGTTAAATACCGAATCTATAAAGCCAATCTGGTCTGTGCCCGGCTCATAGATAAAGTTATAGTTTTTATCTTCATAGGCGTAGACCCTATAATCTATGGGCTTGAGGTTCTGAGCCAAAAAGATTCCATTATTCTCGGCACGCGCGATAACCGCAGGGGTATGGTTAAACATCACCGAGTCGTAGTCGGGGTTATACTCCACCGAGTCCGCCACGAAGAAGTAGATCAATGTTGCACTCACCGAGTCCGCCCTAAAACTATCCTCCGTATATCCCGACATAACCATCGAGTCGATTGTGTCGCCCGTAGAGAATACATATCTCATGGAGTAGAGTGGGTTACCCTCGTTATTGTCTTGGATCGACGAACCGAAGTTCAACGCATAGGTGGTGTTGGGAGCCAATGAGTCGCCCAGAGTGACAACCACACCGCGCCCCTTAATAGAGACTTTGGGTTTGGTTTTCATCTGTGGCGAGACGAAGAAGTGTTTCTGCTGATCTTTGAGCTGCACGAACTCATCGAACTCTATGTATATTCTCTTTTCGTTGAAATTGGTGGTGAAATTATCGGGTGTCATCGCCACAATCACCGGTGGAAGGGTGTCGTATGGTCCTCCGTCGGGGGTCATGATCGAGGCACAGCGGATAAAAAACGCACTCATAAAGAGCATCAATACAGCTACGTTGAGGCTCCTTAACAGATATCTATTTGTACTATCTTTTTTCATTCTCTTTACTTTCTCTTTTTTACTCCTCGGTTGTCTCATCCTCGGTTACCTCTTCATCCTCGGTTACCTCTTCATCCTCACTCTCTTCTACTTCGGGAGAGTAGTATGTCCAACTACTTTCTGTATAATAACCCTCTTTCCAAGGTCTAAAGCGCACATATCCATAGACTGTGGGGATATTCACACCCACGCTGTAGCTCCTATAGCCATAATCCTCTGTTGTGGTGTGGGCAACAACAATCATCACACTCTCGCGGTCCAACCTCATAGACAACATCGGCTCCGAATAGCTATCGTCCGCATAGCTCTGCGCCACCTCAAAAGGGGCGAGGGTGATAGCAGGATTCTCCTTCGATGTTAGGATTCCATCGCGCGCATTCTCCCACGATGTCACCTCCCATAGATCTTCATCTGCATCGAAAGCGTAGGCCACACAATCCTCATACGACTCGAAATCATCTCCCGAAGCGTACTGAACCGTAGGGATCAAAGCAAAGTTAGTGTCGGTGCTCACATCGTCGAAACATCCGCACAACGACACAACAATCAATATATATATTATAGCTCTTTTCATCTGTTCACTTTATTAACCTGAGTTTTGGATAAGGGAAATTTATTATTTACCTGCCAGTTTTATTAATTTCCCATATCTAAAACTCAGGT
>JBCQUO010000080.1:0-8359 GCA_047173955.1 Rikenellaceae bacterium | reverse complement strand
CTCCCCCAAACCGTTGGGGGAGACTTATTTTAGAGGTGTTTTGAATAAGGTTCCCTTATCCAAAACTCACGTTCTTAACACAGCCTCTGACCAAAGGCCTCTTAACACAAACAACACAGCCCACAAAAAAAACTCCCCCAAAGATGACTAACAAATCATTTTCGGGGGAGGTAGATGTTTTATCTTAAGAAGATATTACTTTTTCAATTTCTTTTTATCCTCGCGAACCATCATATCATAAGCGACAGGTGTAGCGATAAAGATTGAAGAGTAAGTTCCGATAACGATACCAAGAACCATAGCGAATACGAAACCACGGATTGTCTCTCCTCCGAAGAAGAAGATCGCAAGCAATGTAACCATTGTTGTACCCGAAGTATTCAATGTACGAGCCATTGTTGAGTTGATCGCGTCATTGATATTATCCTTCAAATCGCGCTTAGGGTGGATAGATATAAACTCACGGATACGGTCGAAGATAATCACTGTATCATTGATCGAGTATCCGATGATTGTAAGGATCGCAGCGATGAACGCTTGGTTTACCTCCATATTGAAAGGAGCGATACTATACAACAACGAGAAGATACCAATAACAATCAATGTATCGTGAGCCAAGGCTGCTGTTGCGCCCGATGCCCACTGCCATCTCTTGAATCGAAGGGTGATGTAGCAGCTAATAGCGATAAGAGAGAACAAGATAGCCCAGATAGCATTCCAAGTCATATCGCTCGCGATAGATGGACCGATCTTCTCTGCCGAGACGATACCGTTATCATCCTCTTGCGTGTTGCTGAATCCCTCGAATGAGATTGGGTAGCCATAGAATCCCAAGACTGCATCATAGATAATACGGTTAACCTCCTCGGTTGTAGACTCCGAAGTGTCGTCGTACTTGTATTGAGTAAGGATACGCATTTGGTTTTCATTACCATATTGCTTAACCTCGAAACTTACATTTGCAGCATCAGCGTCTGTGAACTGACCATTCAACGCCTCGCGGATCTCCTCAGCCGAAACTGGGTTGTCGAAGCGAACTACATATGAGCGACCTCCAGTGAACTCAGTACCCAAGTTAAGGCCTCTAACTCCCAACGAGATGATCGAGATTACGATTAGCACAGCCGAGATGATATATGTCTTTTTGCGCATGTCGATGAAGTTGAACTTCGTACCTACCAACCATGACTCAGACCACTTGCGAGAGAATGAGATTGTACCGAACTTAGCGTAAGCCCACTCGATTAGGACACGTGTGATGAAGATGGAGCAGAAGAGTGATGTTACGATACCGATGATAAGTGTTGTAGCAAAACCTTGAACTGGACCTGTACCAAACACTGCCAAGACGATACCAGTGATAAGCGTTGTGACATTACCGTCGATGATCGCTGAGTATGCGTTAGAGAAACCATCTGCGACAGCAGCCGAA
Source organism: Rikenellaceae bacterium (assembly GCA_047173955.1). Lineage (GTDB taxonomy): Bacteria > Bacteroidota > Bacteroidia > Bacteroidales > Rikenellaceae > Alistipes. Next base: position 6,927 of record JBCQUO010000080.1, on the reverse strand, counting down.
ATGCCTTTACCCATACGCAACTCCTCTTTTATACGCTCATAGATAATAACGTTAGCATCTACGGCCATACCCAACGTGAGGACGATACCGGCGATACCGGGAAGTGTCAACACCGCACCAAACGACACAAGTACACCCAAAAGGAAGAATACATTGGTCAATAGAGCAATATCTGACAACCATCCTGCACCCTTATAGAAGATACCCATATATAGGAGTACAAGGCAGAAAGCGATCGCAAATGAGATCAAACCTGCGTTGATAGACTCCTGACCGAGTGATGGACCAACCACTGTATCTTGGATGATACGTGCAGGTGCTGGAACCTTACCCGACTTAAGTACGTTTGCCAAATCCTTTGCCTCTTGGATTGTGAAGCTACCCGAGATTGAAGAGTTTCCACCTTCGATCTTTGAGTTCACAACAGGAGCTGAGTATACATAACCATCCAAGACGATAGCGATACATTTGCCGATATTGTCTCCCGTGAGTCTCGCCCACTCAACAACACCCTCTGCATTCATCGACATCGAAACCTCGGCTGTAGCTCCTTGGTCCGAATACATCTCGCGAGCATCCGTTACAACGCTTCCATCGAGTGGAGCCTTGCCATCCGTACGCTCTACTTTGACAGCATACAAGAAGTAACGATCCTCGATAGACTCGCTACCTTTGATTCCCCACATGAACTTAACATCGCTAGGCAATAGGTCGCGCACAGCTGGTGAAGCCAAATATGCGTTGATAGCAGCCATATCTGTTTTGATTGCAGCACCCACTACAGCTCCGCCCGAATAGCTAGGGTCAAGAAGTGCAAATAGAGGGTTCTCCTCGCGTGAGTAACGTGAGTATTGATCTGCCGATGAAGTCGTAGCCTCAGCAACCTCGTCCAACAACGATGTAGACTCCGCTGGCTCAGCAGCCTCCTCGGTTTGAACCTCCTCCACTACAGCGTCCTCTCTTATTTGGTCGCGAAGCGCACGATCGGCACGTGCCAAAGATGGCAACAAGTCACGACCGTTGTATGTAGTCCAGAACTCCAATGAAGCGGCACCCTGCAACAGTTTACGTACACGCTCAGGCTCCTTAACTCCCGGAAGCTCCACCAAGATTCGGTGTGAGTTTGGCAGGCGTTGGATATTGGGCTGAGTAACGCCAAAGTGGTCGATACGGCTTCTGAGGATATTGAATGAAGCGCTGATTGCCGCCTCTGTCTCCGAACGAAGGATCGACTCTACCTCAGCATCTGTGCTATTGGGCATTATGTCGCGACGCTCTGGGCTAACAAAAATTGTAGCCAAGCTAGCTCCGTTCGATGCAACCTTATACTCCTCAACAAACGAAGAGATATAGTCGTTCGCCTCACCAGCATTGAACTTTTGACCTGCGACCTCTACAGCGGTTGTAAAAGCTGGGTCATTTGCGCTGCTGCCAGCCAATGCCTTCACTACGTCCGCCACTTGGATCTCCAACATCACATTCATACCGCCCTTGAGGTCAAGACCCAAGTTGATCTCTTTCTCTTTGACTTGCTTGTAGGTAAAACTTGCGAATCCTAAATTATAAACCGTTTGATTTTGTACCGAGTCGATGTAATGTTGCTCTTGCGACATCGCCTCTTCAGCACTGAATTGTGCAGCATACTCTGCCGCCGCCTTCTCTACGCTACGTGCTTTGAACGTAAACGAGAGCTGGTAGATACATGCCAGCGCGAGTAGAGCTGCCAGTAACTTAATTGCACCTTTGCTTTGCATTTGAAGTTGTTTTTTATTAATTGTATTGTTGTTTTGTTCTCTTTTATTACTCACTCTAATAATATAAGCGTGCAAAAATAGTAATTTTCATCGGAATTCCCACACCTTTATATATATTATTTTAATACGAAGATACAAATAAAAATAAAAGAAGCTATGTTTTCAGCAAAATAAATTGCAAAAAACATAGCTTAGGTAGACTTAGTTTGCCAATATGGATCTTTTTATACCAATTTCTCCAATTGATTAATTGTCTTTGCGATCTCTGCGTCCGATGGACTAAAGTCCTTCAACATTCCATTGAAGTATTGCTCATATGCAAACAAGTCGTTGAGTCCATGGCCCGAAAGGTTGAATACAATATTTTTGCTCACACCCTCCTCTTTAGCTTTGAGAGCCTCGCGGATAGCAATTGCGATAGCGTGGTTCGACTCTGGAGCTGGGATGATTCCCTCTGTCTTGGCAAACAACACTCCAGCTGCGATTGTCTCATTTTGATCCACCGATTGCGACTCAATGAGTCCATCTTTGTGAAGTTGGCTAACGATAGCTCCAGCACCGTGGTATCTCAAACCTCCAGCGTGGATATCTGATGGATGGAAATTGTGGCCCAAAGTGTACATCGGGATAAGTGGCGTGTAACCAGCTACATCTCCAAAGTCGTATTGAAACTCTCCGCGTGTCAACTTAGGACAGCTCGTTGGCTCCGATGCGATGATTCGAGTCTTTTTGCCCTCCATAAGGTTCTTTTGAAGGAATGGAATACCGATACCTGCGAAGTTACTACCTCCACCGAAACATCCAATCACGATATCTGCCTCCACATCTGCCATCTCCAACTGCGAGATAGTCTCTTGACCGATCACCGTTTGGTGAAGGATAACGTGGTTCATCACACTACCCAAACAGTAACGAGTGTCTGCGTTGTTTTTGATAGCGACCTCTACCGCCTCCGAGATTGCCAAACCAAGGCTTCCCGAATCGTTAGGATCTAGAGCCAAAGCAGCCAATCCAGACTCTGTTTGAGTACTTGGCGAAGCGATCACATTGGCACCCCAAGTGTTCATCATCATCTTGCGATAAGGCTTTTGCTCGTAGCTAACCTTTACCATATATACCTGAACATCGAGACCAAAGTGCTGCGCTGCAAAGGCGATAGATGATCCCCACTGACCTGCTCCAGTCTCTGTTGTGAGGTGTTTGACACCCTGCTTGTAGTTGTAATATGCTTGAGGCACGGCAGTGTTTGGTTTGTGCGATCCTGCAGGCGACACACTCTCGTTCTTGAAGAAGATCTTCGCTGGTGTATCGAGTGCTTTCTCCAAAGCATAAGCGCGCACAAGAGGTGTTCCTCGCCAAATCTTGTATATGTCTTGAACCTCCTCTGGAATATCGAAATATCTCTCCGTAGAGAACTCTTGTTTAACAAGCTCCTCGGCAAACAATGGCATCATTTGCTCTGGTGTGACTGGTTGTTTGGTGCCCGGGTGGAGCATTGGAAGTGGTTTTGTTGGCATATCAGCCACTACATTGTACCATCTTGTTGGAAGCATCTTCTCCTCCAACATAAATTTTTTCTGTCTCATTGGATATTTAAATTTAAAATATTCTGTTGCGATGCAGGTTATCAAACCCACAAATAAGGGTGACCAATAAGCCACCCTTATCTATACAAAATTAAATATTTTTTTATAAAAATCCAAATCTACGGACTAAAAATTTGTTGTAAACGCACGAAAGGTTTATTTACTTTTTTTTGCACATCTTAATAGACGCTAAAACAGCCTCGTCATTGCGGACTCCGATCCGCAATCCCTAGCGAAACATTACACGACCGAGGTTGAGATTGCGTTAGGGATTGCGGCTCGGGGGCCGCAATGATGCGGTTTTAGAGCTTTGCTCTAAGCCCAATTATCGCAAAGGGCTAAGTTATTTCAGACCTTTGCCGTGCGTTAAAAATTGTACTGCGCCATCAAACTAACTCTATTGGCATGACATTTATCGTTGCTCGCATTCTCGCGCGATCCCCACAAATACTCACATGCTAGCTGCATACGCGGAGTGACGCTATAGAACAAGTTACCGAAGATATATTGTCCGCGCTTATATTCGTCGACGCTATAGTAACCGCCATTCTCGCTGTCGATGCATACCGTTGAGTAACCTGCCGACGACCATACGCGATCCGTGAAGTTGATCTGCGCCGCCGCTTGCCATGCATACATCGGAGTCGCTTGGATATCGGTTGCTGAGTTTGGCTGAGGCGTGAAGTCTAGGCCCGAACCCGTTAGATCTTGGATATATTGAGTTATACCTTTACCATAGACTCCGTTAAACATAATCTGAATCCAATGAACAATCGAGATGTGACCACTTACTTGCGCGCCCCATCCAAATAGAGACTTATTCTCACTGTCGGTCATATCGCGCATATACATATTGCGGATCACACCCGACACACGTAGGTGGTGATTACGCTCCTCACCAAAGGTGTATTGCATATACATCGGAATGTCGGGCACACGCTGTGGGATCTCGCTGAAGTAGTCGTTGTAGGTACCATACACTTTGGGCGACTCCAATGCGATAGCTGCCGTAAAGCGGTCATTAGCACATGTATGTTGGTATCTCAACACCGTTGCAAAGTTGAAGTTGTAGGCGTTAGGGCCTTGGAAATCAACAGTCATAGGGGCAGCCTTTGTGTCGCAGAAGGTGGTCACGTCGCGTCCCATGGTGAGCCCCAAGAAGGATACATATCCCCTTCTCACACGTGGAGTGTAGCTTCCCGAACTTCCGCCCCGAAAGTCTGCATCCACAAAAATCTTCACTTTACCCAACGCGCGTGTATTGGCCATTCCGCTAAAGTACAAACGCGACGTTGTGGCATCCATAAGGAATTGCTGCTTAGTGGCATAGGTGCTAGGAACAGAGATATCGTATGGGATAAAATCTCGACTATTAGAGATACCATTAAAATCGTAGCTCGTGCGCAGATTAATGAACCCTCCAACAGCGAATGAATATCTATTTTCGCGCTGTGCGATAACCAACAGTGGCGACATAGCCGACTGGAAACCATCGTCCTCACACACTGTGTAATCATCTACGGCACACTTCATTACCTCCTTTTTGCGTCTATCTCTCTCGCGTAGATGGATCTTCAACTCTTCGGGGTTACTAAATTCGTAGATTTGGTCCCCATCCGACTCAGTCATCACATAGACTGTTGTCGCTCGATCACGTGAATAATTTTGCGCCATTGCCGATGACGAGATCAGCAGTGCTGCAACCAAAAGTTTAAATGTTTTCATAAATTTTGTTTTTTGAAGTGATTAAAATCTTTGCTAGTGTTACTATATATGTTTATTAAATATCTGTGATTATTCGTGCAAGTTGTGTGCCAAATACATTTTTTGTAGTAACTTTGCATTGAGGTGGAGGTTGTACCTCATCCCTCCTTAACTTTACTCACCAAATTAATTAACAACAACCCCACATGAGCGTAACACTCTCGGTCGCCACATCGGCAGATGGATATATAGATGACTTAACACCAAACAGATTGGTGCTCTCGACCCCCGAAGATTGGGAGGAGGTATATGCACTCCGCGCCCAAGCAGATGCTATTTTGATTGGCGCAGAGACTCTTCGTCGCGACAACCCTACCCTACGCCTCAAACGCACGGAGCTCATGGAGTGGAGAGAATCGGCAGGTCTATCGGCTGAGCCTGCTCGCGTGATAGTTAGCGGACGAGGTGAAATCTCTCCCGACCTTAGGATATTTAGCGAGGGAGAGGGGCGCATAATAATTTTCTCGAACATCAGCCGTCCCGAACTCACCAAAGCCGAGGTTATCGTTGCGCAGGATATAAATGCCGCATACATCGTCACGGAGCTAGAGAAGATGGGTATCGTGGAGCTCTTTGTCGAGGGGGGAGCCAAGATCCTCGATATGTTTACAAGCCAAGGCATTGTCGATAAACTACGCTTGGCGCGCAACCGCAAGATTATAGTTGGGGAGCCATCGGCCCCACACTTCACCCTCCCCGATTGGATAGCCGAAGCTCCGGGATTTTGCGAAAATTTAGGGGGGATGGATGTTCAGACATACGAGGTCAGCGACACGGATGAACTCCGTGACGAGGAGTTTATGGATCTAGCGATCTCGGTGAGTCGACAATCTCCACCCTCGCCTAGCTGCTATAGAGTAGGGGCGGTTATCGTCACCGAGAGTGGTGAGGTTTTCGATGGGTACACCCTCGAGACATCACCCACACACCATGCCGAGCAGGCCGCTATGACAAAGGCCAAAGAGGCTGGGGCCGACCTGCGCGGAGCAACAATTTACGCCTCGATGGAGCCCTGCTCACAAAGAAAGAGCGAACCCCTAAGTTGTTCTCAGTTAATCATGAACCACGGATTTAACAGAGTGGTATTTGCCCTATACGAACCCAGCCATTTCGTCAATTGCCAAGGGGCATACAACCTCCGAAAAGCAGGCATAGAGGTTAAATACATGCCCCACTACGCAAAAAAAGTCCGCAAAATAAACGCCCACGTATTGGAGGGTTAGCGAGTTCCTGCTTGACCGAGGACTTTGCTTTTTCAAAGGCTGGGCGGCCCTAACGGTGGGCGGCCAATGCGAGTAAGCATGGGCTTGGAAACTTCGTTTCCTTTTTTTTTGTATTGCGATTTTTGAGGGTCGTTTGTTACGCGCGTGAGTTCACCTTTGGTGAACGTATAATTTAATAGCCACGGACCCAGAAAGTAAACTTTCGGTCCGTGGCTATTAAATTATATTACCCCCCTCAGGGTTCACGCGCGCCCCACACCCCAACCGAATGGCAGCATGCGAATATTCCACGCCTTAACTGAATAGCAGCATACAAAGATTCCACGCTCCATTCGATCTAGCCTCGTCATTGCAACAATTCACCATTGACCATTGACCATTATATTCTCGTCATTGCGGCCCCAGAACCGCAATCTCATTCCAACCTCATCATTGCAGGCCCCGATCCTCAATCTCAATGTAATATTTCGCTAGGGATTGCGGCTCGGAGTCCGCAATGACGTAATTAGTCGACCCTTATATATAAATTACCATCTTGATTTATAATGAATTACGACTGGTTTAGGTTTGGAAATATCTGCAAGTTTTTGTATCTTTATG
>JBCQUO010000007.1:0-46123 GCA_047173955.1 Rikenellaceae bacterium | reverse complement strand
CAATTATCTCGCCAATTGGGCTCTTGGTCCCCATAGGCCAATCCTTGATCCTAAAAGAGACCTTCTTGCCATTCTCCAAATCGGGCCATAGTTTCTTGGGTACAAAGACATCGTGAGGCATATTTCTCGATGTCGAACGGATAAAGATCTGTCGCTCACCCACATCAGCTATACCAATCAGACGTTTTGGGTTGCGCTCTACGACCGCCAAGATCTCACCCTCCGCACTTCTATTGCCTCGTGGCTGTCGCGAGATCACGAACTCCACCGTGTCGCCATTCAGAGCATTCATCGTTTGGTACGACCCGATATGTACATCTCCCTCCAACTCCTCGCACCTCACAAATACCAATCCTCCGTTAGACATCATCACCGAGCCTGTGTAGTGTGGACGCATCTTGGCCGCCAATTGGAATTTTCCGCGACTTGTCTCGCGTATCAACTCATCGTTGACGAGTCGCTTTAGGATCACCAAAGTTTCGCGACGACCATTCTTGTCGGCACTTCCCGACGCTGCTGCTAACTGCTTTAGCGAAAATTTGTTGTTGGGTAGCTCTTGGAGCACACTGAGAATAAACGCACCGCGATCAAACTCACCTCGTTTCTTATCTCTAACCATTGTTTAATAATTTTTTAGCGATAGACATCATGAGATCTATGCCGATTTCTATAGCCCCCTCATCGGGGCAGAAAGTTGATGTGTGGGGAGCTCCACTGCTGCACTTTTGTGTGCCAACCCCTAACCTATAAAACAGAGCAGGGTAGCGAGTGGTGTAGAATCCAAAATCCTCGGATGTCGTCCTTAGCGGCAGATCCACAACCTTATATTTTTGAGCCGCAGTAGCTCGTGCGACCTCCACAAGCGAAGGGGTGTTTACGACGCAGGGGAACCCATGGCTTATGTCCACATCAATATTTACGCCATACTCAGCGTCGACCTCCTTTGCAAATTGAACCAACAGCTCTTTGGAGTGTGCGCGCTCCGCCTCGTCGAAGTGGCGCATTGTACCCTCCATATATACACTTTGGGGTATCACGTTTGTGGCCCCTTGGGCGATAAATGCCCCTATCGAGAGGACTAAATCTTCGCGGTTGAGCGAGAGCATCTTACCCAAAAATATAGCAGCCGCTTGGACTGGATCCTTTAGTTTGTCGCGCATAGCACCGTGGCCACCCACGCCATTGACCGTAAACCTAATCTCGTCGCTCGAGGCCATATACTTACCCTCGCGGAATCCAAATGTCCCGACATCCATTGTCATCTCCACATGCTCTCCGACAACTGCCACCACATCGTACCCCTCAAATGGCTCCTCGGCCAAAACATATGACGCTCCTCCGGGGTTACGCTCCTCACCGGGTTGAAAAAGTCCCAATATTGTCCCCTCGAAGTCGCGATCCATGGACAACTCTTTGAGCACACCAAACAACACCGCAGCGTGCATGTCGTGTCCACAAGCGTGCATCACACCCTTGTTTTGGGATCTAAAATCGACATCCACATCCTCCTCGACAGGCAGTGCGTCGATGTCGGCACGCAGAACCACCGCGCGCCCAAGATCTCCGCGCCCCTCGATCTTGGCCAGAACTCCCGTTTTGGCTATCGTACGATGTTCGATACCCAGAGCCGTGAGCTGCTCACATATAAATTTGTGGGTCTCATGCTCCTCGAACGACAGTTCGGGGTGGGCATGGAGGTGTCGTCTAAATGTTATAGCGTCCATAATTAGTAGTTTTTAGAAGAGTGCCTTTGCGATCTCTTGAATATTGTTTGTGCGACTCATGGTGTAGAAGTGCAACACAGGCACACCTGCCGCCATTAGTTCACGCCCTTGAGCAATTGCCCACTCTATGCCGATCTGTCTCACAACCTTGGGGCTATCCTTGTGGCGGATAATCTCTACCGAAAGATCCTCGGGCATCGAGATCGAGAATGTGTCGGGAAGTATAGAGAGTTGTTTGTATGTCGAGAGTGGCTTCAACCCCGGGATAATCGGCACGGTGATACCAGCCTCGCGACATTTAGCAACGTAGCTAAAAAATTTGCTGTTGTCGTAGAACAGTTGCGTCACGATATACTCAGCCCCTGCATCTACCTTCGCTTTGAGGTTGGCTATATCGCTCTCTATGCTACCTGCGGCAAAGTGCTTTTCGGGGTAGCCAGCAACTCCAATCGAGAAGTTAGAGCTATGTTTCTCCTCGCACTCCGAGTCGATATATTCGCCCCTATTCATCGCCGCGATCTGCTTGACCAACCCAATAGCGTGGGTGTGCCCCTGTTGGTGAGGCATAAAAAAGAGCTCGTTTTTGGCCTTGTCACCTTGGAGTGCCAACACATTGTTGATCCCCAACAGATCCATATCTATGAGTGCATCCTCGATGTCGTACTTCGATAACCCGCCGCAAATAAGGTGGGGGACAGTCGGGATTCCATATCTTTTGTTAAGAGCGGCCGACACTCCAACCGTTCCCGGGCGGTGGCGCACAACATGCCACGACATAGTACCATCTTCGCTCTCCTGTCGCTTGATGTTCTCGCGGTGGAAAGTGATATTGATATAGGCAGGGTCGAACTCCATGAGTGGGTCGATAGCCTCATATATATTGTTCAATCCAGCCCCTTTGAGTGGCGGAAGAAGTTCGAAAGCGAAGCGAGTCTTTCCCTCGCTTATAGCGTTATTTAAAATATCTATTACTTGCATTGCGTTATTTAAATATTATTGGGGATAAGTCTCTTAGCCTCATCCGTTGTTACTCCTCTACGTTTTGCGTAATCCTCTAACTGCTCGTCATCTATTGTCCCGACACTAAAATACTCTCCGCGTGGGAAGATCAATCCGCAGAGCGACTCCGCAGGTGAGATCATATAGTTCTCCGAAAGGGTCATGTGCGTTGTCATCTCGACACTAAGCATATCGAACACCTCCCTTTTGAGCGAATGGTCGGGGCAAGCAGGATATCCAAAAGCGACCCTCACACCTTGGTATTTGTCGCGCATGATATCTCGTGCAGACAACACCTCGGAGCCTTGGAAGCCCCACATCTCGCGCCTCACGAAATCATGCACGCGTTGAGCAAACGCCTCGCACAGACGGTCGGCAATCAGCTTAGCCACCATAGCGCTGTAATCATCCCCTTGGGCCTTATACTCCGCGGTGATCTTCTCTAGCCCCACGCCTGCCGACAGAGCAAAACACCCTATGTGGTCTCCGCTCGGTGCCACCAAGTCGGTAAGCGAACGGTTTTGTTCGCCAGCGGTTTGGTTCCTGAGCATTGGGAGTCTCACCTCTTTGTTTTTGGGTGTTGTCACAACTATATCGTCCCCCTCGCTGTGCGCTGGGAAGATCGCGATTGAACCCTCGAGGATCAACTTGCGGCTCTTCTTCATCGCTTTGAGGATCTCCTGACCATCGTTAAATAATTTGGTCGCCTCGGCTCCATACTTCGCATCCTCCAAAATTTCGGGGTAGTGACCCTTAAGCCCCCATGCCATAAAGAAGAAGTTCCAATCTATAAGCTCCTCTACGTCCGAAATATCGAAGTCCGTAAAGACCAAACGTCCCGTGTGGGCTGGCTCTATGATCTCGCTGTTGACCTTAGCCGCACCGCGAGCGCTATCCAACGATATTAATTTTCGCATCTTAATCGCTCGCTCATACTCCGCACATATCTGACTCTGCTGAGCTTTCACCTCATCTATATATTGTTGTCGCTGTTCGCCCATAAGTTGCGAAAGGATCTTTGGGTTGTCGCTAGCGTTGTTGGCATGAATCACAACCCCCGAATAGTGTGGGGCGATCTTCACAGCGGTGTGTATAGGCGATGTAGTGGCTCCACCCAACAAAATAGGTATATCGAGCCCTCTCTTTTCGCACTCCTGCGCCACGCGTATCATCTCGTCCAACGATGGGGTGATAAGTCCGCTCAAACAGATCACATCTGCTTGGCACGCCACCGCCTCGTCGACAATCTTTAGGGTGTCGACCATAACCCCAAATCCTCTATCTCGTAGCCATTGCAGGCCATCACCACCGAGACGATGTTTTTACCAATATCGTGGACATCGCCCTTGACCGTAGCGATCACAACGCCTCCTGCGCCTCCTCGCTGGCTTTGGCTCTTCTGCTCCTCGATAAAAGGTGTCAACACCCCCACCGCACGTTTCATCACGCGAGCTGTCTTTACCACCTGAGGCAAGAACATCTTGCCCTCGCCAAAGAGTCTGCCTACATACTCCATCGCAGGCATCAAAAGCTCGTCGATAACCCTCATTGGGTTCCCGAACTCATGGTACCCCTCCAATGTATCCTCCTCGATAAAATCCGTGAGCCCCTTTGTCATCGCATGTTTGATGCGCTCCGAGAGCGAAAGCGCGCGCCACTCATCTCCCTTCTTATCATCCTTAGCCGCTACGCTCGACCCCTTTAGCCCCTCGGCAAACTCAATGAGTCTCTCGGAACCATCCGCTCTGCGACACAATATCACATCTTCGATACGTTGCAAAAGTTCGGGCTCTATCTGGTCGTAGATCTGCAACATCTGAGCATTGACAATCGCCATATCCATACCTGCCTCTATGGCGTGGTACAAGAATACCGAGTGCATCGCTTCGCGCACCGTGTTGTTGCCCCTAAAGGCAAATGATAGATTGCTCACTCCTCCCGAAACCTTGGCGTTGGGGAGGTTGGTTTTGATCCAACGTGTAGCGTCAATAAAGGCCTTACCATAACTATCGTGCGCCTCGATGCCCGTAGCCACCGCCAACACATTGGGGTCAAAGATTATATCTTGGCTAGGGAATCCAGCCCCAGTCAATGTATTGTATGCCCTTTGTGCGATCTCAATTTTTCGCTCGTAAGTGTCCGCCTGACCATCCTCGTCGAAGAGCATCACAACCACCGCACATCCCATGCGGTGGATCTCCATAGCCTTCGAGACAAACGACCCCTCTCCCTCTTTGAGCGATATGGAGTTGACAATACTCTTGCCCTGCGAAACCTTGAGTCCAGCCTCCAATACCTCCCACTTCGATGAGTCAATCATCGTGGGGACCCTTGCGATCTCGGGCTCCGAACCCATCAAACACAAGAAGTGACGCATAGCCTCCACTCCATCTATCATTCCATCATCCATGCAGACATCTATCACCTGTGCCCCTGCGTCGACCTGTGCACGCACAATCGACAAAGCCTCCTCGAACTTCTCCTCGCGGATAAGTCTTGCGAATTTGGCCGATCCTGCAACATTGCTCCTCTCGCCAATATTCACGAAGTTGGTGTTGGGGGTGAATTTCAGCACCTCCAATCCACTGAGTGTTGTTGTGGGTTGAGGGTGGGGTAGCGTGCGAGGTTGATACCTCTTTATTAGCTCCGAAAGAAGTTTGATGTGTTGGGGCGTAGTGCCACAGCATCCTCCAATAATATTGATTATTCCGCGACGCAGATACTCCTCCACGTCGTCCATAAACATCTCTGGCGTTTCGTCATACCCACCCATCACATTGGGAAGTCCAGCGTTGGGGTAGGCCGAAACATAACACCCTGCTATATCGGAAAGCTCCTCAAGGTAAGGCATCATCTGCTTGGCTCCAAAGGCGCAGTTGAAACCCACCGACACAAGTTGTGCGTGGGATACCGAGGCGTAAAAAGCCTCGATCTTTTGGCCCGAAAGGGTGCGTCCACTAGCATCGGTTAGTGTCCCCGAGATCATTGTTGGGATCCTCTCGCCTCGCTCCCCAGATAGTTTGTCTATGGCATATATAGCAGCCTTGGCGTTGAGGGTGTCAAATATTGTCTCCAAAATAATCACATCCGCGCCACCATCCCACAAACCTTCGATTTGGGTGTAGTATGCAGCCACCAATTGGTCAAATGTAACCTCGCGCGCAGCGGGATTTAATACATCGGCCGATATGGATGCCGTGCGATTTGTAGGACCCACCGACCCTGCAACAAAGCGCGGACGACCATCACCAATCTCCGCAGCATCGGCCTCCTTGCGAAGGATCTCTGCCGCCGCCCTAGAGATCGGATAGGCATACTCCTCCAATCCATAATCGGCCAACGAAATGGCATTGGCGTTAAATGTGTTGGTCGTTATGATGTCGGCCCCTGCCTCCAAATACTCTTTAGCTAGATCGGCCACCAAGTCGGGGCGCGTAAGTGAAAGGATGTCGTTGCACCCCTTAAGCTCTTTGTCCCACTCCGCGAACTTAGCGCCACGAAACTCCTCCTCACACAAATTGTGTTGTTGGAACATTGTGCCCAAAGCACCATCCAACAACAAGATCCTCTCTTGAAGCTCTTTTGTAATATCTCTCCTTGTTAACTTCACCTTTCTACAATCTCTATTTCAAATAATTTACTCCAATTCTTTCCCGTCACAAATATCCTCTTTGTTTCGGGGTCATATGCTATGCCGTTGAGCACATCTGTCTGTTCTGTGATCTCGCTTTGGGGAAGTATCCCCGTGAGATCTGCCACACCCTCCACAGCGCCACTCTCGGGGTTGATTATCACAATCTGGTCCAAAGTATAGACATTAGCCCAAATTCGCCCCTCGATCCACTCCAACTCGTTGAGATACTCCACAGGTCGGTTGTTGAGTGTGATGGGGATATCTCGTATGCGGCTAAAATCCTTGGGGTCACGAAGCGTGATCTTCGAATTGCCGCTACTCATATATAACACCTCGCCATCGGTGGTTAGCCCCCACCCTTCGCCGTGATACCTTTTGGTATCTATCACCTTGCCGCTGTGGCGATCGAAGATGTAGGCTTTGTTTGACTGCCACGTAATCATAAACACGCTGTCGCCCCAAACGGTCATCCCCTCACCAAATTCCGAGTCGGGGAGTCGAAACAAAACCTGCTGCTCGCCACTCTCCATGTTGACCTTCATAAGTCTCGACTGACCCTCCCAGCCAGTGCTCTCCCACAGCTCCGAGTCGATGAACTGCAACCCTTGGGTGTAGCTAGTTGTGGAGTGGGGGTAGGTATTGCGCACGACGTAGGTGAAGTACTTAACTTCGCTCGGGGTGGGTGTTTTCTCCTCGCTCTTTTGTTTGGATTGTACCCCCCAGCACGATGTGCAGATAAGTAGTGTAATATATAGTAGTTGCTTCATAATATTTCTTTATATGTATAACTCTAACCAACAAAGATAGTTTTTTTTACTTAAATTACCGCACTCTTTGGCCCAAATATCACTTTTTACACCATTATGCCCTCACAAAGCTATATGTTGAAAAATATAGAGCTTTAAAATTATGAAGTTCAAAAATAAATCACTAACTTTGTGCGCTAATTTTGGAGTAACAATAATTAAACTTATAATAATGAATATCGTAAGAGAACAACGCGAACAAGGTGTTTCGCTTATCAAAGTTGTAGTGGATAGCAGCGACTATGCTGAGAGTGTAGATAAAATGCTACGTGACTATCGTCGCAAAGCAGATATCCCGGGATTCCGTAAAGGTAACGTCCCTATGGGTGTAATCAAAAAGATGTATGGCAAAGGTGTATTGGCTGAGCAGTCATACCAAGCTGCATCGAAGGGAGTCTTTGACTACCTTAAGGCTGAGAACATCGACTACGTAGGTGATGTGATCCCATCGGAGGAGCAAGGCGATTTCGATTTTGATAACGGTACAGAGTTTGAGTTCGTGTTCGAGATCGGAGAGGCTCCAGCATACAACCTAGAGCTTTCGGCGGCAGACGAGATCACATACAAAACAATCGAGATCAGCGAGCAGATCCACAACGATTATCGTTCGAACTACCTACGTCGTTTCGGCCGTTTGGCAGATGCAGAGGTTGTTACGGCAGACGAGGCTTTGACGGTTACTCTCGACAACGGTGATATGCGCGTTGAGGATGCTTACGTGGGCCTTATCTCTATGAGCGAGGAGGAGCGTGCTCCATTCGTAGGTCTAGCTAAGGGTGCTAAGTTGCAAGTTAATGTAAACGAGCTTTACAAAAAAGATGAGCAACGTGCAGCGATCTTGAGCGTTGAGGCTTCTGAGTTGGAGGGTATCAACCCAGAGTTCGAGATGGAGATCACAAACATCCGTAAATTTGCAGATCCAGAGATGAACGAGGAGTTCTTCAAGATGGCTTTCCCAGATGGAAACGTCACTTCGGAGGCTGAGTTGGATGCATTTATCGACGCTCAAATCGCAGTTGAGTTGCGTCGCGAGAGCGATTACTTGTTTGGCGCAGAGGTGAGCAAGTATGTTCAAGAGAAGGCAAACCTTCAAATGCCAGAGGAGTTCTTGAAGAGATGGTTGTTGGCTATCAACGAGGGTCGTTTCTCGGCTGAGGAGATCGACCGCGACTTCGATCCATTCATCAAGATGTTTAAGTGGAACTATATCCAAAAGCAAGTTATCACCGCTGAGGAGATCACAGTTACTCCAGAGGAGGCTTTGGAGGAGGCTAAGGCTTCGGCTCAAGCTCAATTGGCTCAATACGGTATGGCTCAAGCTCCAGAGGATATGTTGGAGAACTACGGTAAGCAAATCTTGTCGGACAAGCAACAAGGCCAAAAGGTTTACGAGAAGTTGTTCGAGAACAAGGTTGTTGACGCTATCAAGGCTAAGATCACCGTTAAGGAGAGCTCTGTCACAGCAGATGAGTTTACTGAGTATATGAAGACACTTCAGTAATTAATGTGGTAAATCATTCACGCAATTAGTGTAAAAACTTATTTAAATTTTGTTTTTATAATACAAAATTTATATCTTTGGACTCTGCAAGCGATTTCGTTTGCAGAGTTTTTGTTGTGGTCATTGTGGGTGCAACTATTTTAAGAGACCGTTGCAAGGCGGCGAAATATTTAAAAAAACGAATATGTCAGAATTTGAAAAATACGCCAAGGGTCACTGCGGAATAAGTTCGCTAAAACTCCACAACTTTGAGTCTATACACTCAGCATATGTGTCGCCAACGATTATCGAGGAGAGACACCTCAATGTAGCTACGATGGATGTCTTTTCGCGCCTTATGATGGATCGTATCATCTTCCTTGGGGCACCTATCTATGACGATGCCGCAAATATTATCCAAGCGCAGTTGTTGTTCTTGGAGATGGTCGATGCCGAGAAGGATGTCCAGATCTATATCAACTCTCCGGGCGGATCGGTAACTGCTGGACTAGGGATTTATGACACTATGCAGCTTGTAGCTCCCGATGTTGCGACAATCTGTACAGGTTTGGCCGCATCTATGGGTGCGGTGTTGCTCACCGCTGGTGCTGCGGGCAAACGTCAAGCTCTGCCACACTCGCGAGTTATGATCCACCAACCTTTGGGAGGTGTTCAGGGTCAAGCCTCAGATATAGAGATCACAGCCAAAGAGATCCTCAAGACACGTAAGGAGTTGTATGAGATCATGTCGGAGCACTCGGGAGTCTCGATCGAGAAGTTCGAGAAGGATGCCGACCGTGACTACTGGATGTCGGCTGTGGAGGCCAAAGAGTATGGTCTAATAGATGAGGTTATCACAAAGCGTAAATAATGCTAATTAAGGGGTGGTGAAGTGTGATAATACAAAACAAACCTTAATTTCATAAATAATATAGCGTAAGCACTTAAGATGGCAAATAAAGGAAATAGAGGAAATGGAGGTGGGGGAGACCATTGTTCATTTTGCGGAATGTCGCGCACGGAGGTAGGTGTTCTTTTTCAGGGGGACAATGGCGCGAATATCTGCAATAATTGCGTGGAGAATGGTCACAAGATACTCCAAGAAAATATAGCAGAGGAGAAGAAGGCAAAAGGCGAGGAGATAGATCACAAGAAGATGTTGAAACCAGTGGAGATCAAGGCGATGTTGGACCAGTATGTGATTGGTCAAGATCCAGCCAAAAGATACCTCTCGGTGGCGGTTTATAACCACTACAAGCGCCTTAATTGTGCTACCACGTCCGACGATGAGGTCGAGATTGATAAGTCGAATATTGTTTTGGTGGGCCCTACAGGAACAGGTAAAACATTGATGGCAAGGACAATCGCCAAGCTGCTGAAGGTTCCATTCACTATTGTCGACGCTACGGTTCTCACCGAGGCTGGTTACGTGGGCGAAGATGTCGAGGGAATATTGTCGAGACTCTTGCAGGTTGCGGACTACAATGTGGAGCAGGCCGAAAAGGGTATTGTTTTCATTGACGAGATCGACAAAATAGCTCGCAAGGGGGACAACCCAAGTATCACGCGCGATGTGTCGGGTGAGGGTGTTCAACAAGCGTTGCTAAAGATTTTGGAGGGTACGGTTGTGAATGTTCCGCCTCAAGGAGGACGTAAACACCCAGACCAAAAATTTATACAGGTCAACACCAAAAACATATTGTTTATATGCGGTGGAGCCTTTGATGGTGTGGAGCGCAAGATCGCTCAGCGTCTCAATACGCGCTCTATGGGTTATGGCAAGGCGGCTGTGGATAAGATCGACCGCGAAAATATGATGCAATATATCACGCCTCAGGATCTCAAATCGTTTGGTTTGATCCCCGAGTTGATCGGTCGTCTGCCCGTATTGACATATATGCAACCTCTGGATCGCGAGGCTTTGAGGCAGATCCTCACGGAGCCTAAGAATGCTATCACGCGCCAATATGTACGTCTCTTCGAGATGGATGGTGTGGCGTTGACATTCGAAGCAAATGTGTTGGACTATATTGTCGACAAGGCTGTGGAGTTTAAGCTGGGAGCGCGAGGTTTGAGGACAATCTGCGAGGCTATAATGATAGATGTGATGTTTGACATGCCGACCCAAGAGGAGACAACGTTTGTTGTGACGAAGGAATACGCGCGTCAAAAGATTGAGTCTGGAGCCCTTTCGAGAGTCGAGGGGAGCAATTGATTTGCGATAGGGAGAAAAAAGAACTCCACTTTAGAGAGAAATAAATCTAAAATTTAAATAAAATGTTTGAAAATTCAAAACTTAATCGTGCGGCAGACAATATTCGTATATTGGCAGCTTCAATGGTAGAAAAATCTAAATCTGGACACCCGGGCGGTGCTATGGGTGGGGCAGACTTCGTGAACTTGCTCTATACAGAGTTCTTGCGCTATGACCCTACTCAGATGGACTACCCACATCGTGATCGTCTATTTTTGGATCCCGGCCATATGTCTCCGATGTTGTATTCGGTGTTGGCATTGGCAGGTAACTACTCTATGGCAGACCTTGCAGCCCTCAGACAGTGGGAGAGCATCACACCGGGTCACCCCGAGGTAGATGTGATGAGAGGAGTTGAGAACACTTCGGGCCCTCTAGGTCAAGGTCATGCGATGGCTTTGGGAGCTGCTATTGTCGAGAGATTTATGGCTGCTCGCTTTGGTGAGTGGATGGCTCATAAGACATACGCTTATATCTCGGATGGTGCTGTGCAAGAGGAGATCTCGCAAGGTGTGGGTCGTATTGCAGGTCACTTGGGGTTGAGTAACTTCATTATGTACTACGACTCAAACAACATCCAATTGTCGACAAAGGTAGATGAGGTCGACACCGAAGATGTTGAGATGAAATATAAGGCTTGGGGATGGAGTGTTATCTCGTGTGATGGACACAACGTCGAGGAGTTGCGTGCAGCTTTGGTTGCGGCAAATGCAGAGACAGAGCGTCCAACGCTTATCATCGGTAAGACAATCATGGGTAAGGGAGCTCGTACTGCCGACAACGCAAGTTTCGAGGATATGGTCTCTACACATGGTCAGCCACTTTCGGCTGCTGGAGCAGATATCAAAGCTACAGTAGCAAATTTGGGTGGTGATCCAGAGAATCCATTCACGGTGTTTGCCGAGAGCGAGGAGATCTACGCAGCACGCAAAGTTGAGTTGGCAGCATGGATCGAGGCTCAGAAAAAGGTCGAGGCTGAGTGGCGCGCAAATAATGGAGCTTTGGCTCAAAAACTAGATAACTTCTTGCGCTGCGAGCTTCCTGAATTGGATTACAACGCGATGGAGATGAAGGAGAATCAAGCTACCCGCGCTGCATCGGCAACTGTGTTGAGCATGTATGGCGAGAAGGTTGAGAATATGATCGTGTCGTCGGCCGATTTGAGTAACTCAGATAAGACAGACGGATTCTTGAAAAAGACAAAGGCATTCACCAAGGGCGATTTCTCGGGTAAATTCTTCCAAGCAGGAGTCTCGGAGTTGACTATGGCTTGTGTGATGAATGGTATGGCTCTTCATGGAGGTGTGATCCCTGTGTGCGGAACATTCTTTGTCTTTTCGGACTATATGAAACCTGCTGTTCGTTTGGCCGCTTTGATGCACCTTCACGTGGTTTATGTGTGGACGCATGACTCATTCCGTGTGGGTGAGGATGGACCTACGCACCAACCAATCGAGCAGGAGGCGCAGATCCGCCTTATGGAGCACCTTCGTAACCACAAGGGTGAGCGCAGTATGGTTGTTTTGCGTCCCGGAGATGGTGAGGAGACTATCATGGCTTGGAAATTAGCTGTGGAGGAGAGTCGTCCTGTGGCATTGATCTTGTCGCGTCAAAATATAAAGAACCTACCAACTTTGGGTGCTAGCCGCAGAGTCGAGGCTCAACAACTCTCTAAGGGTGGTTATGTTGTGTATGACTCACCAAAGGCTCAAGCTGTATTGGTTGCTTCGGGTTCTGAGGTTGCTACTTTGGTCGAGGGAGCTGAGAAGCTCGCTGAGGAGGGCATCGCAGTGCGCGTAGTTAGTGTTCCAAGTGAGGGACTTTTGAGGGATCAACCTAAATCGTACCAACAAAGTGTGTTGGGTGTCGACTTGCCACGTTATGGTATGACATCGGGCTTGCCTGTGACATTGCTTGGTTTGGTGGGTGAGAACGGAAAGATCCACGGACTTGACCACTTCGGTTATTCGGCTCCATATACTGTCCTCGACGAGAAGTTCGGCTACAATGGCCAAACTGTTTTGGAGGAGGTCAAAGCTATGTTGGCTGAGTAATCTACATGTGATATTATGAATATAAAAAATCTCTCGAATCTTAGGTTTGGGGGATTTTTTTAATTCAGTGGTGCTTAGGGCAGGTATGAGACTGCCTCACGCCGGCGGGCGCACAGCAAGCTGTGATTTGTTTTTCTTGCGCTTTGGACTTAGAACTTATCGTTCTAAGATTTTATGAATCACTGACTCTTCTGCAAATAAATTTGCGTAGCTCAGTGACTCATAATATTTAATCAAACACCTAAAGGCGTTTGAAATCCAAAGCGAATAAATACATTTGTATTTAGTTGCACGTATCTGGCCAATTACAAAGGTTGGCTGAATTGGGGGCTTCTGGTACGCACCTCCTGCCCAGAGTGAGGGCAGTCCTAGACTTTGTTGGGCACTAGTAATATTGAAAGAACATTGATGTTTAAATTTTTATGCAAATGAAAAATAAGTGTAAGGTCGTTGTCCTCGATTTGGATGGCACACTAACAAATAGTAAAAAGGAGCTGAGCGATAGGAACCGTGACGCTTTGTTGAGACTCCAAGAGCAAGGGGTGAAGGTTGTCTTGGCTTCGGGGCGACCAACATATGGAATTGTCCCTTTGGCCGAGGCTTTGGAGCTTAAACGCTTTGGTGGATATATTTTGGCCTATAACGGAGGGGTTATAATTGACTGCGCTACGGGGGAGGATATCTATAGCAATGTGTTGCCACTGGATATGATCGTGCCACTTTATGATGCATCCAAGAGTCATGGGGTGGTGATCTTGTCGTACGATGGTCGATTTATCGTCACCGAGGATGCTGCAGACAAATATGTCGGCGTGGAGATGCACCTCAACAAGATGGAGGCTCGCGAGGTGAGTGACTTTGTGGAGTATTTCAAAACTCCAGTCCCCAAATGTCTGGCTGTGGGTGACCCTCAAAAGGTCGTGGAGAT
Source organism: Rikenellaceae bacterium (assembly GCA_047173955.1). Taxonomy (GTDB): domain Bacteria; phylum Bacteroidota; class Bacteroidia; order Bacteroidales; family Rikenellaceae; genus Alistipes. The sequence continues at coordinate 32,244 of JBCQUO010000007.1, read as the reverse complement.
GGAGGCAGAGTTGAAGGCTAAGTATGGCGAGGTGATGAACATATATCGTTCGGAGCCCTTCTTTTTGGAGTTGGTGCCCCTCAATATCGACAAAGCATATTCGTTGAGTGTGCTGCTGGAGAAGATCGGGGGAACCAAGGAGGAGATGATCGCCTTTGGAGATGGGTTCAATGACTTGTCGATGATTGAGTATGCGGGGGTAGGTGTTGCGATGAGCAATGCGCAAGATGTTGTGAAGCAGATGGCCGATGTCGTGGCGCTGAGCAACGACGAAGATGGAGTGGCTGATTATATTGAACGCGAGCTGCTTGTGGATTAGGAACGATATTTGCGGAGAGGAGTGGTTGTAAATGTAATAAATATTTAAACCATGAAAAGTAAATTTTTTTCGGTGGCTTCTCTGGCCGCTATCTCTTTGATGATCTCCTGCGCTCAGCGCGAGGTCACCCCAATTGCGGAGCTTGTCTTCTCCAACGAAAGTTTTATCCCTGCCAATATCGCAATAGCCGATAATGGCAATATGTTTTTGAGTGTAAACCCATTGTCAGACCCAGAGGCCAAACTATATATGGTCACAGATGGTGGTTCCGCGTTTTCGCCCTATCCCAATGCGGAGTATGTCGTGGGTGATGACTCGATAATCGAGGGGGTCTTGGCGCTCAATATAGATGATGATAATAACCTCTGGATATTGGATATGGTCGACCCAAAGTTTGTTGTATGGGATATTGAGGCGGACACATTGGTCAATACAATTGTGATACCCGACGAGGTGTTACGCACAAATAGTTTTTTGCAAGATTTTGTTATTGATAGCTCCAATGACCGCTTGATAATTGCAGATATGACAATGCCAAGTGGCGACCTTGGCTCCTATCCAGCCTTTGTTGTCTACGACATGACCAACCGAGAGTTTAACCGTTTAGCGGAGCGACATCCATCGCTTATGGCGGAGTATGTCGAGGGGTTTGGACTCAACCCTATAGCTATAGATCCCGCTGGTGAGTGGGTATATTTTGGGGCTATGGACGGGCGAAAGATATATCGCGCTATGGCGGAAAACTTTGCTAACGAGGAGATGTTGTTGGAGGGCATTGAGCTCTATGGCGATAAATCCTACAGCGATGGAATTGTGGTCGACCAAGGCGGAAATATATATGTGGCTAACATAGAGGATGACGCTATTTCGCTCTTTGATGGCGAGAATTTTGTTAATATTGCAATGCTCCCTGAGGGTCAATCGTGGCCCGATGGGTTGGTGATAGAGGATGGTTACATATATGCCACGGTGAGTCAACTCGATAAATCGGCAGCTCTCAATGGAGGGGTCGATGCCACACAAGCGCCATATGTAGTTGTGCGCACGGAGATAGTCGAAGATTAAATTTAAGTATTAAAAGAGTTTTAATTCTAAAAAATAGGGGGAGGTCTACCAAAATAAATCGTTGGTGGGCCTCCTTTTGGGGTTTTAAAATTCAAAAATTGAAAATAAATAGCTATCTTTGTACGTTTTGTGACTACATGTTTCTGTGTCCAGACGATTGTAAATATAACTAAGAGTAAACCGATGTCAAAAATTTATATCTCTCTGCTGGGAGGGACAATATTATTAATATCACTTTTCGCACCACAGAGCATCTATGCTCAAGAGGGGGTAGAGCCCACCGAGGTAGATGAACTTATGGCGGCAGATAGTGTCGAGTTGGAGGAGTACAAAAACTTACGTTTTAGTATCCTTGGAGGCCCGGGCTACACCCCCGACTATGGTTTTTTGGTGGGTGGAAGTGCATTGATAACATTTGATATGCCGGGGATGAAGGGGTTTGAGCGACGTTCGGTATTGCCCGTTGCATTCTCTTTGTCGTTCTCCAAAAGCGTTAGTGTATCCTTTTTGGTTCGCCCTCAGCTCTTTTTGAAGGGGGATCAAATTCGCATAATGGGTGACTATATCTACTCCAACCTCTCGAGCAACTACTACGGAGTTGGCTTCACTCACAACAAATCGGTCATTAGAGATGAGCAGACAACCCAATATTTCTACAGCCAAGTGAAGGTGAATCCGATTGTTTTGTTCCGATTGGGCACGAGTGATTGGTTCTTGGGCCCTATGGCGCACCTCCAATACGACAAACTCACCGATCCAGCCCAAGGAATTATAGATGACGCAGATTATATCGCTGTGGGCGGTGATGCCAATGGTTACTCTACGCTCGAAAATGGAGTGGGATTTGCCCTTAATTTCGACTCGCGAGATATACCTGCCAACGCCTTTGGGGGGATGTACTTCGATATTAGAGGTATGATCTATGGCGACTATTTGGGAGGTGAGCATAACTTCCAAACTTTTCAATTCAAATATCGTCAGTATGTTCAGCTATCGACCCAGACGACAGGACGGACACTTGCGTGGAGTGTTTCCTCGGACAATGTGTTTGGTGATGCACCCTTCACGCGCCTCTCTATGATCGGATCGCCTTTCGATTTGAGGGGCTATTACCAAGGTCAGTATAGGGACAATTCGGCCCATATAGCGATGGTGGAGTACAGACATAAATTCCATGCTCAGCCCGTGAACTTTTGGTCGAAGCTGTATAACCGCTTGGGATATGTGGTGTGGTCGGGTGTAGGTCTTATGGGCCCCTCGCCATTCGAGATCGAGGGTGTGTTGCCCAACTATGGAGCAGGTCTACGCATAGAGGTGCAGCCCCGTATGAACTTTAGATTAGACGCAGGTCGTAGCCCACTCGAGAAACAGACGCTGATATACTTTAATATGACAGAGGCCTTTTAAATCCAATCTACAATCTAACCTTAACCGATGAAAAACCTAAACTTAGCTATCTCTGCTGCTCTCAAAGCAGGTGACGAGATCATGAAGATCTATAATGACCCCAACTCCGATTTTGGCGTGGAGCGTAAAGCCGATAACTCGCCGCTCACCATTGCTGACCGTAGGGCCCATAATGTGATTGTGGAGACTCTGTCCCCAAGCCAAATATATACCCTAAGCGAGGAGGGTAAGCACGAGAGTTATGAAAGTCGTAGCGAGGTATCACAAATGTGGATTATCGACCCTTTGGATGGCACCAAAGAGTTCATTAAGCGCAATGGTGAGTTTACCGTAAATATCGCGTTGGTGGAGTGTGGTGAGCCAGTGATGGGTGTTGTCTACCTACCTGTGAAGGAGATTTTGTACTTTGCCCAAAAAGGGGTGGGTTCATATAGGTTAGATAATATCACAGATCGCAACGCGCTGTTGAGCGTGGAGGAGTATATCGAGGCGGCTTCAAAACTTCCGCTTTCTTTCAAACGCGACAAATTTACGGTCGTTGCTTCGCGTTCACACCTTAGTGTCGAAACCGCGGAGTTTATAGAGTCGATGAGGCAGATCCACGGAGAGGTGGAGTGTGTGAGCAGTGGCAGCTCTATCAAGATCGCTTTGGTGGCGGAGGGTAGTGCCGACATCTATCCTCGATTTGCCCCCACGATGGAGTGGGACACCGCTGCAGGAGATGCTGTGGCGAGGTATGCTGGCGCTGAAGTGGTGAGGAGTGACGATGAAAAACCATTAGAGTATAATAAACAAGATCTGCTGAACCCTTGGTTTATCGTTCGCAAAAGAGGGTAGCGTATGACTTCGCAGATGATCTTTGTGTTGGTAGTTGTTGTAGCTATCATCTACGCACTAATCAAAAATGATATGCGCCAAGGGTTGGTTCTCTTCTCGGCAGCGGCACTGCTGTTTGTGGGGGGAGTTATCAACCCCGAAGAGTTGCTCATGGGTTTTAGCAACCGCGGAGTCTTTACCGTTGCGCTGTTGTTTTTGGTCAGTGAGGGTGTGAAGCGCACGGGTGCTATCAATAACCTTATAAAACCCCTTTTCCCCGAGACCCCCAAAGGAATTCGACACCTTCAACTACGTCTGCTCCCTTCGGTGGCCCTGATCTCGTCGATGCTCAATAACACCCCTGTGGTGATTATCGTGGCACCGATCGTTAAGAACTGGGCGAGTAAGATGAAGGTGCCAGCATCGAAGTTCCTCATTCCGTTGTCGTATGCCACGATCCTCGGAGGTATGTGTTCGCTCATCGGGTCGTCGACCAATCTGGTTGTGCATGGTATGATGTTGAACGCTGGCTATGCAGGTTTCTCGATGTATGAGTTGGGCAAGGTGGGTATCTTTATAGCGATAGCTGGGCTTATATACATCTTTTTGTTCTCCAAATATCTACTTCCCGAAAATAGTAATATCAGTTCGGACGAAGAGCTTGAGGGGGCAAACTACATACAAGTCGTTATCTCGGAGCGTTTCCCGGGTATCAACCGCAAAGTCTCGGAGTTCGATTTCAAACGTCGCTTTGGAGCTACTATGTGTGGCATAAAGCGCAACGGAGAGATCCTGCAAGGTAGCCTCGACGATGTGGTCTACCAAAAGAGCGATACGCTGATAATTGATGGAGACGATACATTCTTCAAAACTTGGGGATCATCGAGTTTCTTTGTGCTGCTTATCGACGGCAAGGAGCATGACTCACCCACCAAAAAGAAGAAGTGGTTGGCTGTGTCGTTGCTGATTTTCATGTGTGTGGGGGCTCTCTTGGGCGAACATCCAGCTGTGCGAGCGGCCTTCCCCGAGGTGAGGTTAGATATGTTTTTCTTCGCTTTGGTTGTGACAATCATAATGGCGTGGGCACAACTCTTCCCTGCCAAACGTTATACCAAATATATATCGTGGGATCTACTAATCACCATCGCCTCGGCCTTTGCCATAAGTCAAGCGATGCAAAATTCGGGGATCATAGATCTTATCGTATCGAAGATTATCGCGCTCACGGGAGAGGGTGGAGTAGGACCCTATGCGCTGTTGGCTATTGTCTTTATCTTTACGAACCTCTTCACTGAGCTAATCACCAACAATGCTGCCGCGGCGTTGGCCTTTCCGTTGGCGATCTCCATAACCACACAATTGGGTATAAACCCGATGCCATTCTTTGTGGCTATCTGTATCGCGGCCTCGTCGAGCTTTAGCACCCCCATTGGTTATCAGACAAATCTTATAGTCCAGAGTATTGGAAACTACAAATATCTCGATTTTGTGCGTATTGGTCTACCTTTAAACCTAATAACTTTTGTTTTATCGATAATTTTAATACCTTTGATATGGAGATTTTAAACTTGCATTAAAAAACTATGGTAGAGAATAATATATATCCGATCTTCGATCGAATGTTGGGTCGCGAAGATAAGGAAAATTTATTGAATCAACGCGCTGTTGCATTGTGGCTCACGGGGCTCAGTGGCTCGGGCAAGAGTACACTGGCTATCGCTTTGGAGAGGGAGTTGGAGAGCCGAGGCTTTTTGTGTAGGATCTTGGATGGCGACAATATACGCAGCGGAATAAATCGCAACTTGGGTTTTTCGGCCGAGGATAGGGGCGAAAATATCAGACGAATCGCGGAGGTGACCAAACTATTTGTCGATTCGGGGATCATCACAATCGCAGCTTTTATCTCGCCCGAACAGAGCATGAGGGAGATGGCAGCCGAGATTATCGGGGCCGATGACTTTATGGAGGTATATATCAGCACCCCCATCGAGGAGTGTGAACGTAGGGATATTAAGGGTCTCTATGCCAAGGCACGTCGCGGCGAGATCAAAAACTTCACGGGTGTAGATGCACCTTTTGAGGAGCCCGAGTCGCCTGCGATTTCGATCGACACATCGAAACTATCGATGGGTGAGTGTGTCGAGCAGTTGCTCGGCTTGGTGATTCCATTAATAACTAAAAAGTAGAAAATAATTAAACAAAGATATGGAGGGATATAATTTATCACATCTTAAGGAGCTAGAGACGGAGGCTATTCACATCATTCGCGAAGTTGTCGCGGAGTTCGAAAACCCTGTGATGTTGTATAGCATTGGTAAGGATTCGTCGGTGATGGTTCGTTTGGCCGAGAAGGCTTTCGCACCGGGCAAGGTGCCTTTCCCATTGATGCACATAGATAGTAAATGGAAGTTTAAGGAGATGATCGAGTTTAGGGACAACTATACTAAGGAGCATGGTTGGAACTTGATCGTGGAGTACAACAAGGAGGCTTTTGAGGCTGGAGTGGGTCCTTTTACCCACGGAAGTAAAGTCCACACAGACCTTATGAAGACCGAGGCTTTGTTGAAGTCGTTGGACAAACACCACTTCGATGCCGCTTTTGGAGGTGCGAGACGTGATGAGGAGAAGAGTAGAGCCAAGGAGCGCATATTCTCGTTTAGAGATAAATTCCACCAATGGGACCCCAAAAATCAACGCCCCGAGCTGTGGTGCATATATAACGCCAAGGTACACAAGGGTGAGAGTATCCGCGTCTTCCCGATCAGCAACTGGACGGAGTTGGATATTTGGCAATATATCCGCATGGAGAATATCCCGATCGTACCTTTGTATTATGCCAAGGAGCGCGAGGTGGTCGATATTGATGGTAACTGGGTGCTCGTGGACGATGACCGTATGCCCGAGGAGTTGAGAGCTAAAGCCCAGAAGCGCATGGTTCGCTTCAGGACTTTGGGTTGCTATCCGCTCACGGGGGCTGTGGAGAGCGAGGCCGACACAATAGAGAAGATCGTCGAGGAGATGATGACCACAACCAAGAGCGAACGTACAACTCGTGTGATTGATTTCGACCAAGAGGGTAGTATGGAGCAGAAGAAGAGAGAGGGGTATTTTTAATCGAGGATTTTTAGGGGGAGGCTGTTGTATTTTAACAGACCCAAAGGAGTTTATCAAAAATAAAAATTATGCAACAAAATATAAACGAAGAGAATAAGAGCATTTCGATCGCTGAATTTTTGGAGCGCGACGAACAAAAAAATCTGTTGCGTCTGCTCACGGCAGGAAGTGTCGACGATGGTAAATCGACGCTCATTGGTCGTCTGCTTTTCGATAGCAAGAGGCTCTATGAGGATCAACTGGATGCTTTGGAACGCGATAGTAAACGTGTGGGTAACGCAGGTGAGGGGATTGACTATGCCCTTTTGCTGGATGGACTAAAGGCTGAGCGAGAGCAGGGAATCACAATTGATGTGGCCTACAGATACTTCTCGACTAATAGCCGTAAATTTATCATTGCCGACACCCCGGGTCACGAGCAATATACGCGCAATATGATTACGGGTGGGTCGACCGCCAATTTGGCTATTATCTTGATCGACGCTCGCACGGGAGTTATCACCCAAACCAAACGCCACTCATATTTGGTGTCGCTGTTGGGGATTAAACATGTCGCTTTGGCGGTAAACAAAATGGATCTGGTGGGATATGACCAAAAGGTCTTTGATGATATCGTTGCGGAGTATATGGAGTTCACCAAAGATTTGGGAATCGAGGATATAACTCCTTTCCCTATCTCGGCGCTCAATGGCGATAATGTGGTTGAGACTTCAGATAATATGCCGTGGTACGGAGGTATATCGCTTCTAGACCACCTAGAGACTGTCGAGGTGAGCAAGGACCGCAATATGGATACCTTCCGCTTCCCAGTGCAGTATGTCTTGCGTCCTAATTTGGATTTCAGGGGCTTCTCGGGTCGCATATCGAGTGGCGTGGTGCGCAAGGGCGACACCGTGATGGCGCTCCCTTCGGGCAAGAGTTCGCGCGTGAAAAGTATTGTTACATATGAGGGTGAGTTGGAGTATGCTTTCGCACCTCAATCTATAACTATCACATTGGAGGATGAGATAGATATTTCGCGCGGAGAGATGTTGGTCCATGTGGACGACACACCAATTGTATCATCGTCGATTGACACAATGTTGGTGTGGATGGATGAGGAGCCTATGGATCCCAAAAAGCGTTACTTCATAAAGCAGACAACATCGACCACGCGTGCAACGATCGACCAGATCAAGTATAAGGTCAACATCAACACTATGGAGCACCTCACGGTGGGGCGCGGAGTGGAGAGCCATGCCGATATGAACTTTCAGCTTAACCAGATCGGACGCGTGGAGTTGACCACCGCTCGTGAGATGTTCTTCGACCCATACACCCAAAACAAAGAGACGGGAGCCTTTATTCTGATCGACCCAATCACCCACAATACATGCGCTGTGGGAATGATCGTAGGCGAGGGAGACAGAAGCCTTAAGAGCAGTTCGGAGGTGACAATCAACATTACCGAGTTGGGTATTGATGGCTCTCATTACGAAGCTATTAGCAAGGTTGTTGAGGAGTTAAACAAGAGCGGTTTGGGTATAAACCTCGTAAAATAAAGATCACGCAATGGGACTTATAGATTTTAATAAACTGCCTGTAAACACCCTTATCGGGGCCGATTGGAAGACATTTTGCAAGGCAACGAAGGACAAGAATATAGACAAAGGGTATAAGACAAAATATATCCTCACCAAGTGTATCTGTCGTCTGTTGAGCACCTTTAAGGGTATTCAAGATAGGAGGTACGACAAACAGCTCAAGGATATCAAGATTGAGCGCCCACCAGTTTTTATTTTGGGCCATTGGAGGAGCGGTACGACATTTATGCACAATGTGTTGTCGCAAGATAAAAACTTCTCGTACAACACAACCTACCAAACAGTTATGCCTCACCTAATGATGTGGGGCCAAGGCTTTTTCAAAAAGACAACAAGCTGGGTTATGCCCGACAAACGCCCCACAGACAATATGGAGCTAAATGTGGACCTGCCCCAAGAGGAGGAGTTCGCGCTGTCGAATATGACCGAGCACTCGTACTACCATATGTGGTTCTTTCCGCAGCTTATGGAGTACTATGCCGACAAATATCTGCTCTTTGATACAATATCTGAGGAGGAGCTTGACGAGTTTGAGGAGGTCTTTACGAAGCTCATTAAGATTTCGACTTGGAATACTGGCGGCCGTCAATTTTTGTCGAAGAATCCACCACACACAGGTCGCGTAAAGGAGCTGCTTAAGATGTTCCCCGACGCGAAGTTCATATACTTGATGCGTAACCCATACACCGTGTTCGAGAGTACGCGTAGCTTCTTTACCAACACGATACAACCCCTAAAGCTCCAAAATATCTCGAACGAGGAGTTGGAGGAGAATATATTGTCGATATACGTGAAGTTGTATCATAAGTATGAGGAGGATAAAAAGCTGATCCCCGAGGGTAACCTCATTGAGATCAAGTTCGAGGATTACGAAACAGATGCTTTGGCCCAAACAGAGTTGATATACAAAACTTTAGGTATCGAAGGCTTCGAGGAGGCACGCCCCGACATCGAGAAGTATATCTCGAAAAAGAAGGGACATAAAAAAACTAAATATAACTATCAAGAGCGCACCGTAAAACTCGTTGAGCAGAGGTGGGGATTTGCTTTGGAGCAGTGGGGTTACAAATTGTAGGGTGATGAAAAAGTTAATTTTTATCCTCTTCGTCTCGCTTAATTTAATGGTTGTGAGCGCAGAGGAGAGAGAGGAGATGGTTGCGTTTGGCGATATGGATAGTTGGTTGTCGCGCCAAATCGACGAGAGTGGAATAATTGGTGGAGCAACCAAGATCTTGTATGAGGTGGGTCCCGAGATGGAACTTGTGGGTAACGAAGCCTATGAGAATAAGGGCGGTTCGCCATGGGCTAGCTCAAACGTCTATGCGCGAGTTGCAGGTGTCCACAAAACCAATAGTAGCGTCTTTCCAGTGGCCCACAATGGCGGTAAGGCGGCCCATCTGATGACGCGAATCGAGCAGATCAAGGTGCTGGGGTTGGTCAATATATCGGTCATTGCGGCAGGATCCGTATATCTGGGATCTATGATGGAGCCAATCAAGGGGACCTCCAACCCCCAAGCACTTTTGAACTCTGGTGTCGCATTTACAAAGCGTCCCACAGCTGTGCGTTTCGACTACAAAGTAGAGTTGTCGGGCGAGCCCAATCGTCTGCGCATAACAGGCTTTAGCCCCAAAAAGGAGGTCGAGGGGATGGATATGCCCACTATGGTTATGTTGCTCCAGAAACGTTGGGAGGATAGTGATGGTACCCTGCATGCTAGCCGTATAGGGACAATCATTGTTAACTACACTCAAAACAGTGATTGGGTCGAGGATGCTACATATGAGGTTATTTATGGCGATGCCACGCAGTCCGCAGATTTTATCCCCTCTATGGCTCTGGGATATGAGCAACGTTACGCACTCAATAGTAAGGGCGAGAATGTCCCTCTGCTCGAAGAGAGCTGGGCTTCGGCCGACGAGACACCCACGCATGTGATCCTCCACTTTGCGTCGAGCCACGGTGGAGCCTACATCGGCTCTCCGGGAACACAGATGTGGATCGACAATGTGAGGTTTGTCTATTAATTACCTACCACATTAGCATAAATTATAATAGTCAACATCTAGGTTCAAATAAATCTGACCAAGATGTTGACTATTATAATTTTAAGAGCCCTTAAATAAACAAGCTACTTTTAGAAATTTGTTTTTTTCTCCTCGAAGTGAGCGCGTTTGTGTGCACATGCAGGGCAAAGCTCGGGAGCCTCGGTTCCTGTGTGTACATATCCGCAGTTACGGCACTGCCACTCAGTCTCCTCTGCGCGCGAGAATGTAGATCCATCCTCCAAGCGAGCCAACAATTTGCGATAGCGCTCCTCGTGCATAGCCTCTACCTTTGCAATGGCGCGGAAAACGGCTGCCACCTCAGTAAAACCTTCAGCCTCGGCTACATTTGCGAACTCTGGGTACAACTCTACCCACTCCTCATTCTCACCATCAGCTGCGGCGCGTAGGTTCTCGGCTGTTGTAGAGATTACACCTGCTGGGAAAGTTGCAGTGATCTCGACCATGCCACCCTCCAAAAATTTGAAGAAACGTTTTGCATGCTCTTTCTCTTGGTCTGCAGTCTCTGTAAATATAGCAGCGATTTGCTCATATCCCTCCTTCTTTGCTACACTAGCATAATAGGTGTAGCGGTTGTGTGCTTGTGATTCGCCTGCGAATGACTTAAGCAAATTTTTCTCTGTTTGTGTCCCTTTCATAATGATTTATTTTTTGTGTTTGTTTTAATTCCTAATGCAAAAGTAGTAATATTTTGACCATTTACACCATGATCATTATACTTATTATCTATTCATGTATAGGTTTGGCTTATGATTGTAAGTGTGACATAAGTAAAAAGCCATATTGCCGCCATCGAATATTGTATGAGTTAGAGGGGGTAATTAACTATTTTTTATACCTTTGTGGTGAGAAGACAAAAACCTATACTAAATATGAAAAAATTATTTTACATTTTTTGGCACCTCCAAATTGTACTTTTTGGGGCGGTGGCTCTGAGCTCGTGCTCAGGGGGAGCAGTTGCGAATTGTGACGAGGATTTCGACGCGGTGTCATACGTCTACCCATTCCTAGACAGCGAGAACTCCAGATGGTTCTTCTTTTCCTCTGCATCGCGACCTTTCGGAATGGTCAACCTTAGCCCCGACACGGGAATCGGAGGGGCGTGGGGTAGTGGCTACCGCTACAACTGCGACACGGTTAAGGGATTTAGCCATGTTCACGCTTGGCAGTTGTCGGCCCTCTCGGTGATGCCAGTGACCTTCGACAAGGGGCAATCAAGCCGCACCGATATATGTTCCGACTTCTATTCACACTTCAGCCACGACACAGAGGTCGCCTCACCGGGTTACCATAAACTCCATCTGGATCGTTACGCGATAGATGTGGAGTTGACATCGACAAAGCGCGTGGGATTTCACAAGTATAAATTCATGGGCGAGGGTGAGCGCGGTGTTGTGTTGAATCTAAACACCCCTCTAGGTCCATCACCCAACACAGATGGTGTTGTGACACGAAGCGACAAGAACACCATTAGTGGAGAGGTTACATCGCAAAAGACGATACGTCGTCCGCGCCCAGTGCGAGTATATTTCGAGATCGCTTTCGACCACGACGTGGCCTCTGTGGAGATGGACCCCAAAACCAAAAACTATGTGGTGTCGTTTGAGGGCGACCCACAAGAGGTGCTGATGAAGGCCTCTATATCATACACTTCGGCCGCCAATGCACGTACCAATATGGAGGGTGAGCTCGCGGAGTGGAACTTCGAAGATGTTGTCGAGGATTCGCACGCGGAGTGGAACTCTATGTTGTCGAGGATCAAGATCACAACACCCGACCAGACTGCCATGCGACGTTTCTATACCGACCTATGGCATGCGCTTCAAGGTCGCAGGGTGATAAGTGATATAAACGGAGCATATCCCGACAATACATCCGAGACATTTAGAATCGGACAAATACCGACCGACGCAGAGGGTAAGCCTCTGTTTAACCAATACAACTCCGACTCGTTCTGGGGTGCACAGTGGACCCTCACGACCCTTTGGCAACTTGTCTATCCCGAGATCGCGGAGGAGTTTGTCAACTCGATGTTGACCTACTACAAGGATGGAGGCATGATCCCTCGCGGACCTTCGGGTGGAAACTACACATATGTAATGACAGGTGCTTCGTCGACTCCATTTATTGTGGGAGCCTACCAAAAAGGTATACGTGGCTATGATGTGGAGTTGGCATATGAGGGTCTACGCAAAAACCATATGTTGGATGGCGGAATCATGGAGCGCGCTGGTTATGAGCACAATGCTCGCGTGGGAGGTGGTCTTAAGTACTATATCAACAATGGATATATCCCCTATCCCAACCCCGATGTTGCGGACAAAGGTTTGCCTATGCATGTCAATGGTCCAGCGCAAACTTTGGAGTATGCATACCAAGATTGGACACTCGCACAGATGGCTCTGGCGTTGGGTAAAAAAGATGATTATGAGCTATTTATGAAGCGCTCACAGAACTACCAAAATGTATATGACGCGCAGAGTGGATGGGCTAGACCCAAAGATGTCAATGGCGTGTGGTTAGGTGGCGATAGCTTTGACCCATACGAATATATCGTTGGATTCACCGAGTCTAACGCAGCGCAGATGACATGGTTCGTGCCTCACGATTTGGGTGGATTGGCTGAGCTTATGGGTGGTAAGGAGAAAGCTGCCGAGAAACTAAACCAACAGTTCGAAGAGGCAGCGAAACTTCAATTCACATCGGGTACATCTATTGACTATGAGCGCGACCCAAGCCTAAGGAGGATTCCAATCAACTACGGAAACCAACCCTCTATACAGACCGCGTTTGTCTTTAACTACCTCGATCAGCCCCAACTAACCCAATATTGGTCTCGACAGGTGGCCGACAAAGTGTTCAGCACCTTTTCGACCGACCGTGGATATTGCGGTGACGAGGATCAAGGACTTATGGGGGCGTTGTCGGTTCTCTACAAAATAGGCCTCTTCCAGATGGATGGTGGTACCTCAGTCGACCCATACTATGAGTTGGGTAGCCCTATGTATGACCGCGTGGAGATCACCCTAAACCCCGATTATTATAGTGGTAAGAAGTTTGTGATTGAGGCCGCTAACACAAGCATGGAGAGTTGCTATATCAAGTCTGCTAAGCTCAACGGCCAAAAGGTCGATGGTTATAGAATCTCGCACAAGGATATAGTCGCAGGTGGAGCGCTTTCGGTCGAGATGACAAGCGAGGCTGGGTTGTAGAACTAGATTGCTTAACGGTTGGCGGTGCATACCGCCTGCCGTGAGTGCACTCCTCGGAACAAAACCAACCTCTGACCTAACTAACGGCAAAACATTAGCCGATCACTACTTTGTCGAGGATGCCGCCGATATGGGCGATCGCGACACCGTAGTTTGTGATGGGGACATTCTGTTTTTGGGATTGAGATATTCGCGATAGGATATATTTGCGGTTGAACATGCACCCTCCGCAGTGGATAATGAGGTCATATGCGGATAGATCCTCTGGGAATTCCCTCCCTGCGACAATATCTATCGCGAGCTCTTGGCCCGCCCTTTGTCGCAACATACGTGGTAGTTTTACGCGCCCTATATCTTCGGTTAGAGGAGCGTGCGTGCAGGCTTCGGCAATCAAAACCCTAGACGAAGGTGTCAGCGAGTCGATCGCTGCGGCCCCCTCTACGAAGCTCCCGATATCGCCTTTGTAGCCTGCCATCAAGATAGAGAAGGAGGTCAACAGCGACTCTTGGGGTTTTAATTCGTAGACTTTGTTAAAGACTTGAGAATCGGTTATAATCAATTTTGGAGGCGAGATTAAACTCTTCAAACTCTCCTCTATCTGTTCGGTCGCACAGCTCATCACTATGCATCCTCTGTCGAGCAGCTCGCGTAGGGTCTGCACCTGTGGGAGGATCAACCTCCCTTTGGGGGCCTGTATATCTTGAGGCATGACCAGCAGCACCACATCGCCACGCGTAACGAGATCGCCGAGAATAGTTTGTTGGTCTATCTCGGCAGGTATAACACTTAGTATTGCGTCGCGCAGCTCATCTATATTGACCCCTTGGCGAGCGCTCACAACGATTGGTCTAATACCCAATTTCGAGAATATACGTTGCTGGAGGTCAGAGGTGTCGCCCCTTGTGTCGCTTTTGTTTATGATCGTGACGATCGCTATTTTCTCTTTACGCAGAGATTCGCACCACGTTGCCTCTAGCTCCAAATCACCATCTTCGCACACCAATAGCGCCACATCTGTACGCTCCACAGCTTTGAGTGTCTTTTCTACGCGTAGCTCTCCCAGCTCTCCATGGTCATCGAACCCGGGGGTGTCGATCAATAGGCAAGCTCCCAGAGGGGCGATCTCCATGGCGCGGACCACGGTGTCGGTTGTTGTGCCAGCTATCGTCGACACGACCGATATATCTTGCCCCGTGATAGCATTTATGAGCGATGATTTACCGCTGTTGCGTCGCCCAAAAAATGCTATGTGTAGGCGATTGGAGTGTGGGGTAGTGTTCATGTCTAATATTTTTTATCTATTATTTAAAACCGAAAATCTCTCTCCCCAGCCTCAATACCCTTTATGTTTTGCGTGGCACGCTCCTTAACCTTGGGGTTAGGGATAACTTTTAATCCCTCCGTAATTAACCTCTCGGCAGCCTCTTTTGTTTGGGGTGAGGCGTAGTCTTGTGCATACTCTTTGAGGGTGATAAGTGAGTTGGGGGCGCAGCAGTTCACGATCTGCCCCGATTTGACGAGCGACATAAAGCGATCCCCCGTGCGACCTTCCCTATAGCAGGCGGTGCAGAAGCTCGGGACATATCCTAGCCCAATGAGCCACCCGACAATATCATCCAACGAACGTGTGTCGCTCAAATCAAACTGTGCTGAGTTCTCGTCCTCGGTTTCGGGGGTGGTGTATCCACCAACACTCGTTCGCGACCCTCCACTGATCTGCGAGACACCCAACCTCAGCACCTTTTCGCGCGTTGATTGAGATTCGCGTGTCGAGATAATTATACCTGTGTATGGCACTGCTATACGTGCTACGGCCACCAGACGACAAAATATATTGTCCGACACCGCATCTGTGAAATCCTCTGTGTCGATATCACTCGCTGGGCAGATCCTCGGCATGCTGATCGTGTGGGGACCAACCCCAAACTTCGCCTCCAAATGTTCAGCGTGCATAAGTAGCCCCATAAAATCATAACGATAGGTGTTGAGCCCAAACAAAACCCCAATACCCACATCATCTATTCCTGCCTCCATAGCTCGATCCATCGCCTCGGTGTGGTACTCGTAGTTACTTTTGGGGCCAGTGGGGTGGAGTCGTTGGTAGTTTTCTTTGTGATATGTCTCCTGAAACAATATATAGGTTCCGATCTCAGCGTCACGAAGTTTGCGATAGTTCTCGACCGACGTAGCGGCAATGTTTACATTCACGCGTCGTATAGCGCCACTCTTGTGTTTGACGCTATAGATCGTCTTGATCGACTCCAAAATATACTCTATGGGGTTGTTGAGTGGATCCTCACCAGCCTCCAAAGCCAACCTTTTGTGGCCCATATCTTGGAGTGCGATCACCTCTTGGGCGATCTGTTGTAGGGTGAGTTTTTTGCGTGTTATATCTCGATTTTTGAGGTGGTAAGGGCAATACAAACATCCATTGATGCAGTAGTTCGACAGATAGAGCGGTGCGAACATAATTATTCGGTTGCCATAGAAGCGCTCTTTGATCTCTTGGGCCAAACTAAAAATGCGTGACTGAAGCTCCGCATCCTCGCACTCCAACAGCACAGCCGCCTCGCGATGTGACAACCCTTTGTATTGGGCCGCCTTGGCTATGATACTCTCTATGAGGGCTCTGTTGGCTCTGTTTTTTACGCCATATTCCACGCTCTCCAAAATCTCTGCGTGCGAGATAAACTCCTCCGATTTAGCAGATTCAACCCTATACATTATGATGTGGTCTATTAATTATTTGTAATCTCCCCTTTGGTAAGAAATCTTGTAACCGATCTCTCCCAATTGCCTCCCCAATATCTCTAGCCCCTCGGCTGCCTCGGCCCCAAATGACGCTTTATTGTCGTAGAGCGAATATTGAGCGCGTAGCTCCACAGGCGAAAGGTTAGGCATTATGACATTTGCCCCTGCCAAAATTCCCCTTTTGTGACCATCCTTACACAATGTGGCCAAAGAGGTGGTCGAGGGTATTAACGCGTGAGGGTTCATGAGCCTAAATATTGATATTAGTTTGAGTGTGAGTTCTATATCTCCATTTCTTTCCGATCCGAAAGGGGTGTTGTGGTGCGAAATAAATGGTCCGACGCCCACCATTTCGGGCGAAAGGCGCTCGATGTATTTTATATCCTCAACAATATTCTCTATGCTCTGCGTGGGCGCTCCAACCATAAATCCAGTGCCTGTCTGAAAGCCGATCTCTTTGAGCGATTCCAAACACTCAAGCCTATTGTCGTGCGACATTGCCGTGGGGTGCAACCGCTCATAAAGCTCCCGATTGTAGCTTTCGTGACGCAGGAGGTATCTATTAGCTCCCGCCTCTTTGAGCCTCTCGTAATCCTCAAATCTCATCTCACCCAACGACAGCGTGATAGCGGCATCCGCAAACCTAGATCTGATCTCTTGCACGACCTCCACCAACCAATCTATTGTCATCGACGGATCCTCGCCACCCTGCAACACAAAGGTCCTAAAGTCGAGCGAATAGCCCACAACGCAACACTTCACAATCTCCTCTCGACTCAGACGATATCTACGCAGATCTCTATTTGCAGATCGTATGCCACAGTAGTAACACCCATTTTTGCAGATGTTGGTGATCTCGATGAGACCGCGCACAAAAACCTCATTGCCAAAGACCGATTGCGATACTTCGCGAGCTTGAAGTGCTAGATACTCCGCCACCTCTGGGTCGCGACAAGTGATGATCTCACGATAGTCACACTCACTCAAAGTGTGGCTATCGCGAAGTCTATTAATCTTGTTGAGCATAAGTTTTATCTTGCTTGGCAAGAGCTCCTGCTAATTGTCTCTTGGCCGCAGCGATCGAGTTAAATGCACTAGGACCAGTTATACAACCGCCCTCACATGCCATCACCTCGCAGAAATTAAATGGTGTCTTGCCTGTTTTGGCATATGCCCTCAGCAAAGCGATATTTTTCTTGTTCAAGTCAGCGATCTGTAGCCCCTCGACCTTGCTAGCGTCAAATTTGAGGTAGGACTTAACAGCACCCATAACTCCTCCAGCTTGGGCAAATCCATGAGCCTCACGCACCGATTGGAACCTCATAGCGAATTCAGGGCTTTGGCCGACATTTATATCTAATCCCTCGAGCACCGATGCCATCTCTTCGAATGTCATAACATAGTCGACCGCCTCGTCGCGTTGAGCCTCCTTGCGTTTGGCCAAACATGGACCCACAAAGACAACTTTTGCGTCGGGATGTTTCTCTTTGGCGATACGCGCGGTGTAGTACATCGGTGATTTAGTTGTCGAGACATATGGCTTGAGTGTGGGGATATGTTTCTCCACCAACTCAACATATGATGGGCAGCAAGATGTTGTCATAAATGGTTGACCCTCTTCGATCTTCTCCAACAACTCGTGCGCCTCGTTGCTCACCGTGTCCATTGCTCCCTGAGCAACCTCTATGACATCGACAAATCCCATCTCTTTAAGGGCTCCATAAACCTGCTCGATAGTTGTGTTAAACTGTCCGAGGATAGATGGCGCAACGATAGCGACCATCTTTTGTCCGTAGCGTATGCTATGCAGCACATCGAACACCTGCGAGATCTCGAATATAGCACCAAAAGCGCAAGCATTAAGACACTTACCGCAGAAGATACACTTCGACTCGTCAATCCTCTCCACTCCGTTGGCATCTTTGCGGATAGCCTTCACGGGGCACACCTCCTCGCACGGAACGGGGATATATACAATGGCATGATATGGGCAGCTTTTGTGGCATATACCGCAGCTCGTGCAGGCGTTGTGGTCGATCCAAGCCTTTCCATTTTTTGGATTTATATGTACTGCATCTTTGGGGCAGTTGGTCATACAGCTTCTCGCGATACAACCTCTACAGAGGTTCGAAATCTCGTAGTTGACCTGAATACAAGCCGAGCACGCCTCGTCGATAACGCACATGATGTTATCCTTCAACCGCCCCTCCTCGGTGCGCTTCTTAGCCATCTTAACATAATCCGAGAGTGGAGTGAGCTCATCTGTCTCATCCGTCATGTCTAGCCCCAAAAGAGGGAGTGATTTGTATTTCCACACCGCGCGCTCCTTGTATATACAGCAACGTCCTGTGTGGTTCGAACCACGTGGACTCAACTCTATGGGGAGTCGATCAATCTTCTCGATCAACTCTTTTTTGTGCCATAGCTTAATGAGCTCCGTGAGGAGCCTATGGCGCACGATCATAACATTATTATAAAATGCCATCTCTCAATATGTTTAAATTAACCTAACTTCCTAAGGTTCGAATTGCAATAATCCTACCTTTCAACCTTTTTGTTTTTCTCTTTCTTTCAACGTGTATTGTTTGGGCTAACCCTCCCTCTCAATACCGATTAAACTAAGAACGCGCAAATATATAAATTATATTGTGAATTTTATAACAGTTCACAAAATATATTAAAAAAATGTTATTTTTTTTGGTGATTTGCGAAGGTTGGTAAGGGTCCGCGATGGCGAGACTAATGATCAATGGTCAATGATGAATGATGAGGTAGCCTTAAAAAAAGCCTCTAAAATAATCTCTCAGCAAATTAGAACGTAAAGAGGTAGTTCATAAAGAAGTTCCAGAAGGTGACCAGAGTCATAGCACTGAGTTTCGAAATGTAGAAATTCCAGCGAAATTTATCTGTTAGAATATAGATGATGAATGTATTCATCATTAGCGCCACGATCGAGATGGTGATGAACTTAAGATACTGAACCGAGACATCGCCATTGGTGCTTTGGAATGTCCACCAGCGGTTAAGCAAGAAGTTGGACGTAGCAGCTATAATAAAACCTGTAGCGTTTGCGGCATATTTATTAAATCGGAGCCACTCCTTGCAGGCGTATGTTATTCCCATATCTATAAATACGCCAGATCCTCCGACGACACAGAACTTAAGAAAATTTTGTAGTATCATTTTATTCTATTGTTATTACTTGTGGTGGGGTAGAGAACCATCCATTCATCTGCTTGCTAATGAGTGAGAAGCCAACTTGATATTCGCCTTTGGGAAGTTCATTGGGTATTTCAATCGAAAAATCATATTTACTCACGGCTCCACGGCCCGGCATCTCCACTCCGTTACCTAAGTTACAAGATTCGAAGCTCTTGTCGGCCGACCTAAATATCATAAGTAAGCGCACAACATCTTCGTCCGATATCAAATCGTAGGGGTATGGATTCTCGATCTGAAGGGTGAAATCCACCCTCTCGCCACCCTTCATGGAGTGGGGTAGAGGCTCCACAGTAGATATCTCAACCGCTTTGAGTGGGGTATAGCTATCAAGCAGATAGTAGTGAAAAGCACCTCTATCGGGGTAGTTGATTGTTTTATATTTTTCGGGATCCGCTTGGCGCTCCTCGTCGGTTGGGGTATACTCTACCAACACCTCTTGGCCTACGAATTTAGAGTCATCGACAAACTGCCATTGGTGCGTTCTGTAGCTCAGCGATGGCGAACAGTAAGCCTCACCATCGGTGTAGAAGATATACTTCGCAGCTATTGCATAGCTCCCTTTAAAAATAACTGGGCGCGACACGGCTACATCATATATCGCACCGTAGTGTTCTTTATTGCCCGACATCTTCTGTTTGGCACTGATACCAAAGATATTGAAGATTATCTCTACGCGCAAGATAGCCATAATAGCGATCACAACAAGCCCCATACGCATTATATATTGGCGTGTGCGTTTGTGGTCTCGGGCGTAAGTGAATAGTATCCATACCATTCCATACGTCGCGGCGATCATCCATTGAGGTTGCGTGCGTCCTCTAACCGACGAGAACAAAAAGAATATAAAGGTGGCTATGGGGATCCATTTAAGAGCCCTCTCATACAAACTTTGAGCCTTGATCTTCTTGTATGCTTGGACCCATATGGGGACAAAGAAGGGGTTAAACACCGCTATGAGGTTGAGCACAAACTCCGTAACGCTACTCCACTCAAATGCTCGATTTCGTTCTGATAGATGGTATACGAACGAGGGAAAATCGTTGTTGTATTGCCACAGCAGATGTGGCGAAAATAGAGCCAATGCAACGACTCCACTCAGATAAAACTTCGGATTGAGGAGCAATTTATAGTTCAGCGCAATTGCAAAGATCACCACCAGCGCCCCTTGGTATTTGCTATATGCCATGGCTGCCATAGATATTGCCAACCACAACCACGCCATCCTACGATCCTCCAAGAACCCTTTGTATGCCCACAAAAAGAGAGCTACGGTGAACATCAGAGGTGCGTCGGGTACGGCAATAAATCCATAGGCCTGCATCAAAACGATAGATGCCGAGATGATCATATAGAGCGACACATCCGACTTTGTCGCCCCTTTGGGTTCGATTGTTTTCCAGAAGATCCAGATATAGAGCGGTTGGAGCATTATAACGAACAGCCTAAGTCCAATATCTGTCACACCACACACCGCTTCGCCCAACCAAATAAGCAGCGCCAAAAATGGAGGGTGGTCGAAGTAGCCCCATGCGAGATCTTGGGCATAGATATGGTAGTATGCCTCATCGTCTACCAACTGCGAAAAGGTCCCTTGGATGATATTGATAACAAACCACACGACAAGCCACGCAATGAGTGTCGAACGAGGGGATAACCCTCTAAGGAGCTCTATGATTTTCTTCATGCCTCAAAGGTAGTAATAATAAAATATAAATAGGACGAATTTCATCGAAATTCGCCCTACGTGATTCTATAAATCTTTGCTAGGTTTAGCAGTTCATCGCGCCACAGCAGTGGATA
The DNA here is from genome assembly GCA_047173955.1 of Rikenellaceae bacterium. Taxonomy (GTDB): domain Bacteria; phylum Bacteroidota; class Bacteroidia; order Bacteroidales; family Rikenellaceae; genus Alistipes. The sequence goes on along the minus strand of JBCQUO010000007.1, from coordinate 10,889 downwards.
ACTTGTCCACTAACATATGACGAAAGATCTGAGGCAAGGAACAAACATACCTTAGCAACATCTTCAGTCGTTCCTCCCCTGCGAAGTGGAATTTGGTTGTACCAACCTTGCTTAACATCCTCTGGGAGTTTGTCGGTCATCTCGGTAATGATAAATCCCGGAGCGATAGCATTTGCACGGATTCCGCGTGGACCCATCTCCTTAGCGATAGATTTAGCCAAGCCGATCATACCAGCCTTAGATGCCGAGTAGTTACACTGTCCTGCGTTACCACTCACACCCACAACAGACGACATATTGATGATCGAGCCACTCTTTTGGCGAGCCATGATTGGAGTCACAGCGTGAATGAAGTTAAATGCAGATTTAAGGTTTACGTTGATAACAGCATCCCACTGAGCCTCGCTCATACGCATCATAAGTCCATCCTTGGTGATACCTGCGTTGTTAACCAAAATGTCGATTTGACCAAACTCAGCTTTGATTGCATCTACAACTTTGTGTGTATCCTCAAAGTCCGCTGCGTTCGAAGCATATCCTTTACCTTTTACGCCCAAAGCGCAAATCTCAGCCTCTGTAGCTAGGCCATTCTCGTCGATTACCAAATCGGTGAATGCAACATTGGCTCCAGCCTTTGCAAACTCCAATGCGATAGCTTTTCCGATTCCGCGTGCTGCGCCAGTTACAACAGCAACTTTACCCTCTAATAGTTTCATTTTATTATTCGTTTAATTTATAGGGGCCATCTAAATTCCCCGATATTCATTCTAACATCCACAAAGTGTGGGGTAGTAGCGAGTGCAAAGATATAAAAATATTCCGAGATATGTTCCAAATGCCTCTTTTTTTAGCGCGATTGCATCTTTGCGTGCTAAAAGATTTGTGCGATAATGTTGTAAATATGTGCAGTTATTAAAATAAATAGTTAACTTTACGGCGCGAAACTATAACTCCAAAACTTATTTACGGCTCTTAGGGGGTAAAATGGATTGTATTAAAACAAACTATATATAAATATATGAAAAAAGATTCACAAATTTTTGATTTAATTGCAGATGAGCGTCGCCGCCAAATGCATGGTATTGAGCTTATTGCATCTGAAAACTTCGTAAGTGAGGATGTAATGGCAGCTATGGGTTCAGTTTTGACAAACAAGTATGCAGAGGGTTATCCCGGGGCTCGCTACTATGGTGGCTGTGAGGTAGTTGACAAAATTGAGTCATTGGCAATCGAGCGCCTTTGTAAAATATATGGTGCAGAGTACGCTAACGTGCAACCACACTCTGGTGCACAGGCAAATATGGCTGTTTTCTTCGCTTGCATGCAGCCCGGCGATACATTTATGGGTCTCGACCTTTCGCACGGAGGTCACCTTTCGCACGGCTCATTGGTTAATATGTCTGGAAAATATTTCAAGGCAGTAGGGTATAAGCTCGACGAGACTACAGGTCAACTTAACTACGACACTATGGAGGCGCAAGCCTTGGAGTGCAAGCCAAAGATGATCGTTGCTGGTGCTTCGGCTTACTCTCGTGAGTGGGACTACAAACGTATGCGCGAGATCGCAGATAAGGTAGGTGCTCTTTTGATGGTCGATATGGCTCATACAGCAGGACTTATCGCTGCTGGATTGTTGGAGAACCCAGTGCCACATGCACATGTTGTAACATCTACAACTCATAAAACCCTTCGTGGTCCTCGCGGTGGTATCATCATCATGGGCAAAGATTTCGAGAACCCATGGGGCCAAACAACTCCAAAGGGTGCTGTTAAGATGATGTCTGCAATCTTCAATTCGGCTGTATTCCCCGGAATCCAAGGCGGACCTCTTGAGCATGTTATTGCTGCTAAGGCTGTTGCATTTGGTGAGGCGTTGGATCCATCATACATAGAGTACCAATCTCAAGTTCAAAAGAATGCCGCAGCTATGGCAGCAGCATTTGTGGAGAAGGGTTACAAAATTGTATCTAACGGAACAGATAACCACCTTATGTTGGTTGACCTTCGCACTAAATTTCCAGAGCTTACGGGTAAATTGGCTGAGAAGTGTTTGGTAGCGGCAGATATCACCACAAACAAAAATATGGTACCATTCGATAGCCGTTCACCATTCCAAACATCTGGTTTGCGCTTTGGAACTCCAGCAATCACCACGCGTGGTGTTAAGGAGGATAAGATGGCTTACATCGTCGAGCTTATTGACCGCGTGTTGATGGATCCAGAGAACGAGGCAAATATCGCAGCTGTTCGTGCTGACGTAAACAAGATGATGGAGGATTATCCATTGTTTGCTTGGTAGTAAAACCAATTTAAACGTGTAAATAGCAGGGTAATATTATTTATTACCTTGCTTTTTGCTTTTTGCCTAATTATCAAGTTATTACAACTACCCCAATATATAATTCAATAATATTTGCATTATGTTAAATTATAGGGGTATTTTAAGGTTAAATGGCTGTTATTATACCCATGATGGATTGTAAATGACGAATGGTCAATGGACGAAAACCTTCGCATGTAACCTCCTCGCTTTGATGTGGGCCGCGATGGCTTCCCCCAACGGGGGAATAATATGAAATGAGTGTCACAGACCGAAAGTTTACTTTCAAGGTTTGTGACACTCATTTTATATTAAATTTCGAGCGGTAGCGCGAAAATCAGCCACAGCCTCATCAAAGGCGCAAGGATAATAAATCACAGCTTGCTGTGCGCCCGCCGGCGTGAGGCGGTCCAGCCTCTGACCAAAGGTCTCTAACCATAGCCAAATACCACAGCCCGAAACAATTATTTTTTCTCCTCGACTCTGAAGTAATCAAAATCTACGTAACCTTTGCCGTTGTAGACATCTGGGTTGATACAGTAGATTCCGACCTTTCCACCGATCCAGCGTCCTTTTGGCACTTCATATGCCTCATGGTCGATCTTGGTGAAGTTCTTACCATCTTCGCTGTACGAATAGAAGCAGGTCAAATCGGGGTTAACATCAACCTTAAGATACAAAGTTGAAGTTGATACATCAATCACTTTATCTTCGCGTGGAGGGAACCAGCAGTTCTCGAACTTAGCGTAGTAGAGAACCAATTTATATTTTCCATCACGTTTCTCGACTACCAAAGATGAGTTTTGAAGACCTGTGACAGTCAATCCTGCACGCTCGCCCTCCTCTATTCCCGAAGCATCTAGTTTGGTTGTCGCTGTGAAAGATGGAGCTGGAAGTTTCTGCAACAAGATATTTGGTGAGTAATATATATTTCCTCGATCCGAAGGAGCTGCAATCGGATACAACCTCATACTACCCTTCTTTGCATCTAGCGAGTACCAATTATCCTGCTCACTACCCTGCCACTGCCACTGCAAACCTAGCTTAGAGCTTTCGAATTCATCTGTTGTTTGAGGTGTTTTAATCTCGTATGTCTTGCCTACATTTGGTTTCTTGTGGGTAAGTACAGGGACTCCACAGCCATCACCATCGGGATCATCACCAATCACAACCCAATCATTTTCAAGCCATTTGGCTGGTTGAAGGTGCGTGATACGACCAAAAGCACCGCGATCTTGGAAGTGGATAAACCACCAATCACCATTTGGAGTGTCGATCAAACCTCCTTGGTGAGGTCCATTGATACCATTACCCTCGTCCAAAACCTTTTTAGCCTCGTATGGACCCTCGATATTTTTGGATCTAAGGACTGTTTGCCATCCACTAACAACACCACCTGCAGGAGCCAAGATGTAGTAATATGAGTTACGTTTCATCATCTTCACACCTTCCAAAATTGGGTTTGCCTCATTGTCCCAATAGACAATCTTTCCATTGTCGAGGAGCTGTTTACCGTCGTCACTCATGCGATGTAGGTATACGGGACCTCCGCAAAGTTTAGAGCGGATCAACCACGCCTTTCCATCATCGTCCCAGAATGGACATGGGTCCTCCCATTGTTGAACCTGTAGCACGTGAGTAAGCTCCCACTCTCCGCGTGGATCGGAGCTACAAGCCATAAAGAGTCCATCGTCTGGAGTGCAAAAATAGACATAGAACTTATCGTCGTGGAAACGAATAGATGGAGCCCACGCACCTCGACCATGCGCTACCCTATTGTATTGATCCATCGGTAATTTGGTGTAGATATGGTTGATTATCTCCCAGTTAACCAAGTCCTTAGAGTGCAACAAAGGAATTCCGGGGACGCAGTTAAAACTAGATGAAATCATGTAGTAATCATCCTTCACCCTTATCACGTCAGGGTCCGAATAGTCGGCATGTAAGATTGGGTTGGTGTATGTCCCATCCCCATTGTCGGCTACCCATACATTATTGGCCGTAACCGCAGCAATGTTTAGTGTCGCTACAAATAGCGCAGTTGTTAATAGTCTTTTCATTAATTAGGTATTTAGGTTTATTTTCTTGTCATCTTCGAGGCGTGAATCTCCTCCAATTTTTTAGCCATCTCTTCGGCTTTCTGTGGATTTTCAGCTATCACATTTTTTGTCTGCCTAGGGTCTAACGCAATATTATAAAGCTGAGCACTAGGTGCATCCTCCTTGATCTTGCCATTCTCAATGTCGCTGTTCTCCTCTTTGGTGTAGGCCAAAGCTGGGGCTCCACTAAATATATGTGTACCGCGTTTACCTGCGTTCCATCCGCCACCGCCCTTGGCAGGGATATAGATCCAATCGCCCATGCGAAGAGATTGGTGGGTCTGCTTAAATGAGCTCATGAGGTATGAGTCACGCACCGCACTCTTTTGGCGCTCCTTGCCCACGAAGGCCTCCAAAACATTGTAACTATCGGGAGCATCCTCCTCCTCGAGTTCATAGCCCGTGATAGCTGCTAATGTAGCAAAGAGGTCGATGTTGGAGATCACTTGATCCGACGTGGTGCCAGCTTTGATATGTCCCTTCCAACTAGCGATATAAGGCACTCGGTGTCCACCCTCCCACACATCAAACTTGAAGCCCAAGAGATCGGCATTATTGCGATGTCCCTCATCCCAAGCCTCTTGACCTGCGAGGTTAAACATTCCTCCATTGTCGCTGGTGAGGATAACTAATGTGTTGTCTGCTATACCCTCCTTCTCGAGAGTGTTGAGCACCTCTCCGACCATCCAATCGAACTCTTGGATAAAATCGCCATACAGACCACATTGGCTACTACCCTTGAACTTTTCGTTGGGGGTAAATGGGTGGTGGATATGTGGCGTTGCAAAGTACATGAAAAATGGCTCGTCGCTATTCTCCGAGATCCATTTGGTCGCCTCATTCACCATCGTTTCACCTATCTGGTCATCTTTATATAGGTCATGAGCCGCCTGTCCGCCCTTGTAGCGGTTTGCCCCCTTGTCCCTATAGAGCTGAGTCGAGGTAGCCTCCTCGTCCTTCTCTTTGAGGATCAATGGGTCGTTAGGGTCTAGCCCCAAAACTCGGTTGTTGCGCACAAAGACATATGGAGGTCCGCTCGACACAAATGGGAGTCCAAAGTAGTAGTCAAAGCCCACCTCATTGGGGCCACGGCCCAACTCCTCGTTCCAATTCGTATCGTCGGTATCGCCAAATCCCAAGTGCCATTTACCTATGCAGGCCGTTTTGTACCCCTGCTTCTGCATCATCCCTGCCACGGTCAATGTATTGGGCTTAATCAAATTGTGCGAGTTTAGTTTGAGGGGGCCCCAGATACCGGGAGTTTCGGGATTTGTCTCGCCCCTAAACGGATATTGACCCGTCAACAGCGAGTATCGAGAAGGAGTCGAGACAGCTGAAGCAGAGTGTGCATCGGTGAATCGGCGACCACTCTCGGCCAATTTGTCGATGTTGGGCGTTTTGATTAGCTCAGCACCATAGCACCCCAAATCTCCATATCCCAAATCGTCAGCCATAATAAATATGACATTGGGCTTATCGGCAGATTTGGCTGCGGCAACCAAAGGACATGCGCATATTAGTGCTAAAGTTATGGTTGAAGTATGCTTCATAACAATTTATTATATAGATGTATAACCCCCATCAACTGCTAGGTCCGTACCCGTAGCATACCTAGATGCATCCGATGCCAAATAGACATATGCACCGACCAAATCTTCGGGCATACCAAGTCTGTCGGCTGGGATATCTTTGAGCCAAATAGGGTGCATATCCTTCATCGTTGCTACCAACTCCGTGGCGATATAACCCGGGCTCACGCAGTTCACACGTATGCCATACTTCGCCCACTCAATAGCCAAAGCCTTGGTCAAAAGGATCACTCCGCCCTTCGAAGCACAGTAGTTGGCGATCGTCTGAGGACGATTGATAATGTGGCCCGACATTGAGGCTGTGTTGATAATAGCCCCTTTGGTTCCTCTCTTTATCATCAATTTACCAGCCGCTTGAGCCGTGAAAAAGACACCATTGAGATTCACATCAATCACCTTTCTAAAGTCCGCTGCCGAGATCTCTTCAGCTGGGACCACATTGGCGATACCTGCATTGTTGACCGCAAAGTCGATCCTATCGAACTCCTTTTCGTATGTTGCGATCATCTCGTCGACGCTCTTCTCGCGCGTCACATCACACTGTATGGCGATACACTTGACCCCATATCTGGTCGATATATAGGCTGCGGTTTTTTCTGCCTCCTCGATGTCGACCTCCACAATTGCAATGTCGGCACCCAAATCAGCATAGGCCTCGGCCAAACATTTGCCGATTCCGCGCGCTGCACCTGTTATAAATCCCTGCTTTGATTCTAGGGAAAAAAGATTTAAAGTTTTCATTCTAGTTAGGTTAGTATCTTTATTTTTTAAGTTTCTTTGCAACGATAGCATCAATCACAGCCACGGCAGTGATATTGACGATGTCGCGCACTGGGCTCTCGATATCGGTGAAGTGAATAGGTTTGTTAAGCCCCATTTGGATCGGACCGATGATCTCGCCCTCGCCCATCTCTTGAATGAAACGATAGGTTGAGTTAGCAGAGCTTAAGTTAGGGAAGATAAGCGTGTTAACATCCTTGCCAGCCAAGCGAGTAAATGGATACCTTTGGTCGCGCAACTGTTTGTTCATCGCAAAGTTAACCTGCATCTCGCCATCTATAGCCATATCGGGATATGCAGCTTGCATATGCTCCACGGCCTTGTGAACGAGTAGCGGACTACCCTGCTCGTCGGATCCGAAGTTCGAGTACGACAACATCGCAATCACAGGCGTATGGTTAAAGAACCTCACCGTTTGGTCTGCCAACTTAGCGACATCTATAAGCACTTCCGTGTCGGGATGGCGGTTGATAAGTGTGTCGGCAAGGAAGAATGTGCCTCGTTTGGAGTTCACAATGTGCATCGTGCCAAAGTATTTAAACTCGTCGCGAATACCGATAACCTCCTTGGCCACCTTGATCGTATTTGAATATTTGGTGTAGACACCCGTAACGAAAGCATCAGCATCGCCCGTCTCGACCATCATCATTCCGAAGTAGTTACGCTCAAACATCTTGTCGTTGGCCTCTTGGAAGTTAGCACCTTGACGCTCGCGCTTCTTAGTCAAAATCCGAGCATAGTGTTCGCGTCGAGTTGATTCACACTCAGCGCGGTGGTTGACAAGCTCGATCCCATCTAGGCTAAGCTCCATATCGGCTGCCAATTTCTGGATTTGCTCCGTGTTACCCAACAATATAGGGTGGCACAACCTCTCGGATTTGGCCAACACCGCAGCCTTCAACATATTGGGGTGGATACCCTCTGCAAAGACCACACGTTGGGGGTTAGAGCGAGCTGTTTCGTATAACTGGCGAGTGAGCAGCGATTCGTGCCCCATGAGCAACTTCAATTTGGCACGATACTCATCCCAATCGGTGATCTGAGTTTGAGCCACTCCCGACTCCATAGCTGCCTTTGCAACCGCAATAGAGACCTCCGTTATGAGGCGTGGATCGACTGGTTTGGGGATGAAGTATTCGGGACCAAAGGTGAAATTATTGACGTGGTACGCTTCGTTAACTACATCTGGAACAGGTTGTTTTGCTAGGTTAGCGATCGCCTTTACGGCCGCTAACTTCATCTCCTCGTTGATTGTTGTGGCGTGAGTGTCGAGTGCACCCCTAAAGATATATGGGAATCCGATAACATTATTGATCTGGTTGGGATAGTCCGAACGCCCCGTAGACATCAATACATCGGGTCTCGATGACATCGCATCTTCGTAAGAAATTTCGGGCGTAGGGTTAGCTAGCGCAAAGACAATTGGGTTGGGGGCCATGCTTTTGACCATCTCTTGCGACAATACATTTCCCTTCGAAAGGCCCAAGAATACATCTGCTCCAACGATTGCTTCGGCAAGTGTACTTACGTCTCTGCGAGGGGTGGCGAACTTCTCCTTTCCGCCCGCGAGGTTGGCTCTGTCGGATTTGATAACACCCTTGCTATCCAACATCAATATATTTTCGACCTTAGCTCCCAAAGCGACATACAACGACGTGCATGAGATCGCCGAAGCACCTGCACCATTGACCACGATCTTCACCTCCTCGATCTTTTTACCTGCCACCTCCAAAGCGTTCAAAAGTCCAGCCGACGAGATGATAGCTGTGCCGTGTTGGTCGTCGTGCATCACGGGAATATCCAACTCCTCCTTGAGTCGTCTCTCGATATCGAAACACTCAGGGGCCTTTATATCCTCCAAATTTATACCTCCAAAAGTGGGTGCAATAGCCTTCACCGCCTCGATAAACTTGTCGGGATCCTTCTCGTCGATCTCTATATCAAAGACATCTATACCTGCATAGATCTTAAACAACAATCCCTTACCCTCCATCACAGGCTTACCTGCCAAAGCACCAATGTCGCCCAAACCCAACACAGCCGTACCATTCGAAATCACAGCCACGAGGTTGCCTTTGGCGGTATAGTCGTATGCGGTCAATGGATCACGCTCGATCTCCAAACAAGGCTCTGCAACTCCGGGCGAATATGCAAGCGACAGATCGGTTTGCGTACTATAAGGTTTGGTAGGTACTACTTCAATTTTGCCGGGCTTACCTTGTGAGTGATACAACAAAGCTGCCTCTTTTGTGATCTTGACCATGGTGATAAAAGATTTTAAATTTATAGATTTAATGTGTGCAATATTGCCCACACCACAACATCACAAATATATATTTTTTATTTGATATTATCAACCATTTTGCCCCACAAAATAACACCGAAGGGCCTCAGAGGTAAAATAACCTCTAAGGCCCCATGTTCAAATGAGACAATGATTGAGCTAAAATTGCGTTATCGAGCCCGAATATTGAACCGCATTGTACCACGGATTTTTGATCGTGAGCGTTGTAGTTCCATACCTCGAGCTGATCTCGAAAATAAATGTGTAGGTCCCAGCCGAGAATAACGAACTCTCGAAACTAACCCTCCATCCGCCATCCGTCTGCTCCGACACATAATTGTCGACCGAGGGGAGCGTGTAGTTGAGCAGCGTATAGTGGTATGGTGGCACATATCCTTTGATGTATGGCAGGAACACATCCACCGAGCCATTCCAAATCCCCACCTCGAAGTTGGGGTTCGACAAAGTTTTCATAGGTCCTGTCGACAACTCCTGCTGCATGGTAGTGGGTTTAAATTGGAACGTTTGCGACATCACAAGCGAGTCAATCTCCTTTTCGTAGGCAGCTTGTCGGGCTGCGCGACGTTGTTGGCGCTGTTCGCGATTCTCTTGCTTGGGCGAGAGTGGAGCTTTGGTGGTTCCGATCACACCATAACCTACGGTGCACACCATGACCAGTAGCGCTGCGATAGATAAGATTTTTTTCATAATATTAATAGGTATATAAAATTTTGAATCTACCACATCAATTCCATTGCCAAAGAATTTAACCCAAACCTATATGTTTACAATCGAGACCAAAATTTATATTTACCATTTATTTGTAAAAAAAGCGGTCGCAAAGTTGTTAATATCAAAATATATTTATAATTTTAGGGTCAATAAACCAAAAAACATCACTTAAAACTTCGTATTATGAAAACTTATGCAGCTAAAGAGATTAAAGATATCGTCTTGATCGGTGCCCCGGGCACAGGTAAAACCACTCTCGCCGAGGCTATGGCCTATGAGGGCGGTGTGATAGATCGACGCGGAACAGTCGAGGGATGCAATACCCTATCCGACAATAGCGCAATCGAACATGAGTACAAAAGATCAATCTACTCTACTATCCTCTTTACCGAGTTCATGGGGCGCAAGCTCAATATTATAGATTGTCCCGGATCGGACGATTTTTGTGGAGCGCTATTTTCGGCCTTCAAGGTGGGAGACATTGGCGTTTTCTTGTTCAACGCACAGAGCGGTTGGGAGGTAGGATCGGAGATCCAAGCTCGCTATGCTCGCCTGCTCAAAAAACCTGTTATTGGTGTCATCTCGCAACTAGACCACGACAAAGCTAACTTCGAAGCTGCATTCGAAAGTATCAAAGCGGCGGCAGGGCTCAAACCAGTACTTGTCCAATACCCCGTAAACCAAGGTGCTGGATTCGATTCGTTTATCGACGTGTTGATGATGAAGATGTATCGTTTCACAGACACCAATGGCTCTCGCGAAGAGTTGGATATCCCCGAAGAGGAGATGGAGCGTGCAACAGAACTCAATCGCGAGCTCGTGGAGATAGCTGCCGAGAATGACGAAGCACTCATGGAGTTGTATTTCGATAAGGGTAACCTCACTCAAGATGATATCCGCGCTGGATTGAAGATTGGTGTGTCGAATCGCCTTTTGATGCCTATCTTCTGCGTTAGTGGAAAGAAGGATGTGGGTACTAAGCGCCTTATGGAGTTTATTATCAATGTCGCTCCGGGCCCATTGTCGGCTCCTAAATTCCTCACAGACGAGGCCGAAGAGATTGCCGCAGATGAGAGTGGCGCAGT
>JBCQUO010000079.1:0-8455 GCA_047173955.1 Rikenellaceae bacterium | reverse complement strand
AAATCTCCCCCAAACCGTTCGAGACTGCTCTTCGCACCTCGGCAATTTGAACAAGTTCAATTGCGCTCGGTTTGTCAGCAGTTGGGGGAGACTTATTTTCAGAGGTGTTTTGGACAAGATTCTCTTATCCAAAACTCACTTTATTAAGTAACTCCTCAGTTGTAATATTTAGTATCGGGTGCCTCCATTTTGGTGCCACTTCCGCCATCGGCCTCAACACAAACTCCCTGAGGTGCATCCGCGGATGGGGGATCTCCAATCCTTCGCACTCAACCACCTCTTGACCATAGGTAATTATATCGACATCTATAACCCTCGATGCATACCTCTCGCCACTCTGCACCTTCTGCTCCATCTCCTCAGCTCGATCTCGCCCCACCAACTGCTCGATGGCTTGTGTCTGCTCTAGCAGCTCACTCGGAGTAAGTGTTGTGCGCACCACCAACGCTTGGTTGACAAAGAGATCATCGCTCGAAAAACCCCATGGCAGAGTCTCCAGCTCACTCGACATCGAGACTACAGCCCCAACTCTTTGGGCCAACAGCTCGCGGCACATCGACAATCGACACCCCACATCGCCTATATTTCCACCCAAAAGGATAACTACATCTACCGCCATAAAGCCCCCCTCCTACAATCTATTTATCTGTTTACTCACCAACAACGCAAAGTGTGTAAAGACAATCGTCGGGTTACCATTCTGCGTTATCTGGGCCAAAGCCAACTCAATCTGTTCGATTAAGAACTCAATATTTTGGTTGCCGATGAAAGGTGCAAATTTCTTGCAAAAATCTGCCTCCTCGCCCCAAAGGTAACTAATCTCGCCTACCCCAGCGTGGATGATATAGGCCTCACGCACCATCTGCAACGAATAGTGCAACACTGCGCGCTGCTGCTCACGCGACAGAGCCGCCATATCTTCGGCCCACCCCATCAGCTCCAAGTGTTTATTGTTGTAGCTAAGGCGCATAAGAGAGGTGAAAAACTCAAAGTTCTCGCGCCTCTGCGACACATCCGCCCCCTTTATCAAACGTCTAAGTTCGATCACATCGCCTGCCGCCACGCGCGATATAGCTCGCCTTTGGGCAGTGTCACTCACCCCCTGCGACTCCGCATATCGCTCCATATCGGCCACATCGACCCTCGGAATATCGACCCTTTGTGTACGCGATATGATCGTCGACAATAACTTCTCACTCCTCTGCGACACCAACACAAAGAGGGTTTTACCCATCGGCTCCTCCAAGATCTTGAGTATCTTATTGGCCGCCTGCTCATTCATCATCTCGGGGAGCCAAATAATCATCGTTTTGTACTCTGCCCCATAGCTCTTAAACGACAACTTACGGATGATCTCATCGGCCTCATTTACCGAGATAACCCCTTGCAGAGTCTTACCCAAATCCAGCTCGTCGAACCACATATCGGGAGTTATATACCCTCCCGTTCGACCAAAGAGGCTACGCATCTGCCCCATGAAGTTATCGCTCACAACCACCTCGCCACTCTTCTTGCCCATCTTATTCACTGGCATCACAAAGTGGAGGTCGGGGTGGCTCAGAGTTGCTGTTTGCAGACACGTGGGACACACTCCGCACGAATCATCGGCCGTGCGATTGGGACAGTTCAGGTATTGGACATAGGCCACCGCCATAGCCAAAGCACCATAGCCACCACCCCCAGCAAAGAGCTGTGCGTGGCTCACGCGATGGTCCATAACGCTTCGTCTGAGGCTACATTTAAGCTCCTCGTGTCCTATTATATCTGCAAATTTCATCTTCTCAAAATACTATTAAACAACCCCTTAAGATCTATCTTTTCGCGCCACACAGCATAGATAAGATAGATTGATAGAAGTGCTAAATTGACCATAAACCTCAACACGCCCCCATCGAGGATAGGGTACAGGAGCTCCGAGGCCACAAATAACGCCACACCAAGAAGGATATACCCTCCGATGCGTGGTAGGTCGTAAGGGGTCGGGAAGAACCTCCGATTGAGGTAGTAACTAACCGCCACCATAGCACCTTCGGCCACGAACCTCGACCATGCAGCTCCGTAGTATCCCCACCGCGGAACAAAGATTAGGTTGGCAACAATAGCCACAAAAAGCCCCGTGAGGGTGATATAGAGGGCATACGACGTACGCTCCTCGCGCTTGTACCAAAACGACAAATTAAACCACACACCCATAAAGACATTGGCACCCAGCACAATAGGCAAAATGTAGATTCCCTCTCGATATTCAGACCCAACGATCAAAGCAAAGATATCTTTGAATAACGAGATCCCCAAAAAGACCAACACCGAGACCATGATATAGTACTTCATAGCCGCTGCGTTCATCTCCAAAAAGTCACTTTTCTTGAAATTCGACAAGAAAAATGGCTCCGCTGCAAGTCTATACATTTGAGTAAAGAGGGTCATCACCACCGCGATTTTGGTCACCGCGCCATAGACTCCAAGTTGGGCCATAGCCCCCTCGGGGATGATATATTTAATCATTTGGCGATCTATGAAATCGGTAGCCGTAGCAGCTATTCCGCTCATAAGCAAGGGCAGAGAGTAGGCAAAAAGTGCCGCTAGGAGCACCCAGTTCACTTTTAACTCAACATTTTTGAGCGTGGTGAGTATCGCCACGAAGGTCACCACCGTAGCTATTAGGTTGGCCACAAGTGCCCACCCCACTCCAAACTCCGAGGCGTAGAGCCCCGCAAAACCAAAACCCACACTTAACCCCACCTGCAAGATGATACTGAGTAACTTTAGCATCACATAGCTCCGCGCTCGCCCCATCTGCCTAAGCCGAACGAAGGGGATCAGAGCCATCACATCGAAGAGGATAATTAGCGCCACGATTTGGATATAGAGAGGGTTAGCCACATAGACATCACCCATAACCCGACACACAGGGGCCATAAAGAGCGAGACCAAAACCACGAAAGCCACAGCCGCCATAGAGGTCACCCCCCAAGTTGTCGAAAAGAGGCTTCGCATAGCCCCCACTTTGTCGGGCGACTCTTCGGCTTTGGCCGCAAAACGAAAATAGCTCGACTCCATACCCATCGACAAAAGAACCAAAGCGAAGGGGATCAGAGCATAGACATCGGTGATGATTCCATAAGCTGTAGGTTCAAATATACGGGTAAAGTAAGGGGTAAGAAGATACCCCAACAGACGACCAATGATCGTACTGATGCCATATATTGCACTCTGTTTAGCGAGCTTTTGTAACATTGCGTTTATTTTGTTTCTTATATATTTGAGCAAAGATACAAAATTATTAGGATTTACACGCTCTTTTAGCGCAGATTTGCAGGATAATCGTATGAAAAGTCATATTGACCTCTTGGGGCGTTTAAGATACACTAAGCTAACCTCGTCATTGCAGACCCCGATCCGCAATCTCAGCATCGGTCGTGCAGTGTTCCGCTAGGGATTGCGGATCAGGGTCCGCAATGACGAGTGAAAAGTTTAAGTTTTTAGAACTCCAGAGGGGTTATATTTCCACCTCTTTGGCTTCGGGGGGTCGAGAGCTCATACTCTTGGGTAAGCACCAAATTATCCGCCATTGACTCTGGCGATTGACTTTGCAGGTAACTTTGCAGGGGATTAACCATCGCGTTTGTTGACTCCCCCACTGCCTCCCCCGCTTTGCTCGATGGCGAGATAAGATTCAAGGCTGTTTTAACCATCACCTCGCTCTGGCTAAAGTCCGCGTAGTTCCATGAGCTATCCCAATCATCCACTTCGTAGTCGGGTGCGAAACCTTCGTCGTAGCCACTAAAACCTTTGGCATTGGAGACGACCATCATCACGGGGTAGAAGGTATAATCCCAACCATCGAAGCTATCTTCGTAGATCGCCATAGCGACATTCTTACCCACAGTCTGCGCCCCGATCAACACAACCTCTTTATCCAAACCACGAAGCGAATTTATGACCATCTCGCTCGCCGAGGCTGTCTTGCCACTAACCAGACAGTAGAGCCTATCCAAGTTGAGATAATAGGAGCTCAGAGTGGTATAGAAATAATCCACCTTACTCGACGAAGAGAGCTTAGCGCTGAGCGTCGGGTTATATTGGTAGTTGGCAAAGACCCGACCATAACTATCTGATCCGATGATAGATGTAGATAGTTTATTTGCCGATATTGTGTGACCTCCCGTGTTGAGTCTCATGTCGAGAATCAAGTCCGTCACCCCCTTACTTTTGAAGTAGGCGAGAACCTCCAAGAGCTCATCGTCGTAGGCCATATCGAAGTTCAGGTAGGAGAGATACCCCACCGTCTCGTTGTATATGTCGTAATGGAGAATGGGGCTACAGTAGATATACTGCGAACTAACCGAGATCGTTTTCACCCTATTGGAGCTAAGCACCCCCAACGACAACGTAGCTTCGGAGGTTGGATTCAAAAGGAGCTGCATATAGCCAGACACACTGCTCGACGTAAAGGTCGCCCCCTCGACCGACACGATATAGTCTCCGCGGCGGACCCCTGCGTTGTAGAGCGGTGAATCAACTATCACCGCATTAACCCCCAAAATATATTGACTAGAGCCATAAGCAACAGCACTCACCGAGGCCAAACCATAGCTCAACTCCAACACCTTGGTGGTCGAAATTTTGGTTGTCGCTTTGGACGATGCCGAGCGCTCGATCCACGTAAATACCGAGCCATTTTTATTGTCCAACACATTGGTTGTCATCGAACCCAAGGTTGTACCCAAGAATGTATCGTACGACAGGGTTAAGTCGCGCGAAAGGGTGTTATATTCGTCATTATAGAGGTAGTAGTCGCTCAAGAGATCATCCATCCACTCCGTGACACCCTCCACCGAACCGCTACTAGAGGATGCACTAATACCTCCATCCACTTCCGAGACTTTGGTACACCCCCAACACAAAAGCGAGATGAGCAGAACGATTATATTGCGTGATAGTTGCATAGGATATAGAATTTTCGCAAACTTACATAAAAATTTCTATTTTTTCTCCTCTTTCTTCGAATATTCTCTGCACCAATCCTTTATTCCGCACTCCCCACACTTTGGCTTGCGCGCTACGCAGACATACCTTCCATGCAATATAAGCCAATGGTGAGCGATGGGCAACAGGTGTTTGGGGATATGCTTTTCGAGTTGTAACTCGCACTGCAAAGGGGTTTTAGCCCCTCGCGTGAGCCCTATGCGCGCCCCCAACCTAAAGACATGTGTGTCGACAGGCATAACCTCCTTTTGCCACAACACCGACCCCAACACATTGGCTGTCTTGCGCCCCACACCCGGAAGCCTCTGCATAGCATCCAGATCTTGAGGCACCTCGCCCCCAAACTCATCGGTGAGCATACGTGCCATTTTGAATAGGTTGCGCGCCTTGTTGTTGGGATAAGAGATACTTTTAATATAGGGATAGATCTCCTCGACCTCCGCACGCGCCATATCTTGAGGCGTGGGATAGGCCTCGAAGAGCGCAGGCGTGGTGAGGTTCACACGCTTGTCGGTACACTGTGCCGAAAGGCTCACCGCAACCAACAGTTCGTAGGGGTTGCGATAGTTAAGCTCGCTCTCGGCAACGGGCATATTGGATTGAAACCAATCTATCACACCGCTGTATCTCTCTTTTATTGTCATAATTTAGTCAATTTAGCAAACTTCGCCAACAAGGTCTTTTCGCCATAGTTACCAAAGTCCACAATCAACTTATGGTCCGTGGCCAAACTCTCTATACCCTTGACCTCGCCAACACCAAACTTGGGATGCTCTACCCTATCACCCACTTTATATCCACCGACAATAGGCATACTTTGGGTCGGCTCCTCACCTTTGAGTCTCACCCCCAAACGTTGCATGGCGGCCGTAGGTTTCTGGGGTTGGTTAGCCGCAGGATTGGGCATACCCGAGATCTTACCCTCGCGCTTTTGGTAACGCACATCAAATCTCCTGCGCATCTCCTCGACAGCCTCCTTGTTTGAGCGAGCCGCTCCCACCTCACGAGGCTTAGACCTCGATAGCTTAACATCGTTATCCATCTCCAGATACTTGGGATCCACCTCCCTCAAAAAACAACTTGGGCGCGCAAACTCCATATTTCCCCACTTAAATCGCATCTCGCAATACGACAACATAGCGGCACTCTTAGCCCTCGTTATAGCCACGTAGAAGAGCCTACGCTCCTCCTCGATATCGCCCGACTCCAAAGCCCTCTGCGATGGGAAGAGGTTCTCCTCGACACCCACTATATATACATATTTATACTCCAGACCCTTCGACGAGTGGACAGTCATAAGCGTCACCTTGTTGGTGCTCTCCTCGCTGGTATTCTTATCCATGTCGGTGAGCAACATAACATTCTGTATCCACTCATCAATAGTCGCCACATCACTCTCCTCGCGCTCACCAGCTCTGATCTCCGCCTCGCGCTGCTCGTTGAAAAGCTGCATACTATTCAACAGCTCCTCGATATTCTCGATCGCACTTGTCGCCTCGGGGGTATTTTGCGTCCTATAGAGCGGCAAGATCCCCGACCTCGAGGCGATCAACAATCCAAAATCATACAACGAAAGTTCGCTTCTCTGCATCGAGATGGCACGTATAAGCTCCACAAACTCCTTCACCTTGCGCACGATAGTCTTTTGGACAGCATCGGCCACAGGCTCCTCGATGAGTGTATCTATCGCCTCCCACATCGAACGCCCCTGCTGTTGGGCCAATGTCACAATGCGTTCAACAGTCGTAGCACCGATTCCTCGCGTGGGATAATTTATAATCCTCTTAAAGGCCTCGTCGTCGCGCGGATTGACAACCAACGCGATATAGGCCAAGAGATCCTTGATCTCCTTGTGGTCGTAGAACGAACTACCCTTATATATCTGGTATGGGATCCCCTTGCGCATAAGCAACTCCTCCAAAGGCTTAGACTGCGCATTGTTGCGATACAAGATCACCACATCCGACCAATTGTCACCCGAGTCAACCACCCTATCTCTTATCGACCCCACAACCAACTCCGCCTCCTCGCGATCGGTATAGGCCCTCACAAGTTTGATCTTCTCGCCAACTTCACCTGCCGAAAAACACCTCTTATCCATCCTCCTCGAGTTCTTCTCGATCACCGAATTGGCCGCATCGACAATCGTCTGCGTCGAGCGGTAGTTCTGCTCCAACTTAAAGGTCTGCGCACTAGGATAATCCCTCTTGAAGTTCATGATGTTTTCGATCTTCGCCCCTCGAAACGAATAGATACTCTGTGCATCATCACCTACAACACAGACATTGGAGTGGCGTTGAGAGAGTCGCCTAATGATAACATATTGAGCATAGTTGGTATCTTGGTACTCATCGACCAATATATATTTATACTGCTCTTGATACTTAGCCAACACATCCACGTGGTCCCTAAAAAGGATGTTGGTCTGAAGCAATAGGTCGTCGAAATCCATCGCCCCATTGTGTTTGCACCTATGACAATAGGCGTTATATATATTTCCAAACTCAGGGATTCCACTGCGCTTATCTTCGGCTACATAGGTAGCATTCGCAATATAGGCCCCCGGGGTCACCAACGAGTTTTTGGCATACGAGATACGCGACAATATACTCTGAGGCTTGTACTTATCGTCCGAGAGATTCATCTCCTTAACGATCGTCTTAATCAAGTTCTTACAATCCGCAGGTTGATATATAGTGAACGACGATGTGAAACCAATCTTTTCGGCGTTGTCCCTAAGGATACGAGCAAAGATGGAGTGAAAAGTACCCATGCGTATAAATCGACTTCGCCCATCGGGCATCATATCTGCTATACGCTCACGCATCTGCGCCGCAGCTTTGTTGGTAAACGTCAGAGCTAGTATGCTCAGGGGCGAGACACCATTTTCGATCATATATGCGATACGCGCGGTAAGCACACGCGTTTTACCAGACCCCGCACCAGCAATGATAAGCGATGGGGAGTCATAGTTAGTCACAGCGGCATATTGCGCTGAATTTAAACCTTCGAGAAGAGACGACACTTTGTTCATAAAATTTATTGTCGACAAAGGTAGCGATACAAACTCAAAAATCAAAAAACCGCGAGCAAAGAGATTAAATATTATGTGAATTAAAGTTTAACAATTTTCACCTTTTTTACATTTATTATACCTTGCCCCCACCCTTAATTCGCATATATATGTGCGTTGAATTTACATTTTGAAAAAATAAGAAATAAAAAGTATTGCAAATCAATATTTTTTTCTATCTTTGTGCCCACATCCACGAAATGTTGGATGGTGATGGTCTCGTAGCTCAGCTGGATAGAGCAACAGCCTTCTAAGCTGTGGGTCACAGGTTCGAATCCTGTCGGGATCACAATGTAAAAAGCTAATTATCTATAAAGTAGGTAGTTAGCTTTTTCATTGATGGTTGTTGCACAACATTTGCACAACACAATAATGTAGCTCGCTCGACATCGA
>JBCQUO010000078.1:0-8550 GCA_047173955.1 Rikenellaceae bacterium | reverse complement strand
CGAGGATTACGACCTTTCGAAATATTCGATATATGGCAAGTACTTCTACAAAGTCGCCCATGCAACTAGGGGCTACCTCAAAATCTCGATGGGTAACCACAAGGTGCAAATCCTTAATCGTCAGCGCCAACAGAGCCAAATCACTGTCTACCACTATCCGATCTTTAACCGCGAGCGTTTTGTGAGGAAGATGAAGAACGGAGGCGAGCAGATGGAGCAAAACAAGAAGATGAGCGCAGGTGCTCACTGGAGATATTTCTACGATCTCTACAAAGCAGGCCTCATCGAGAGGGAGTATGATCGCGTCATTGGGTCGGATCATATTGAGGAGTTCGAGCAGAGTGGTTATTTATATGAGGACAAAAATGTCGCAAATATCTTCAAAAAGATGGGTTATTAAGAGTTTATCTAAGAAAAATAGGGGCAAAAGATTGATTTCGAACCTTTTTTTACATAATTTTGTGAGACGAATAACGTTTGATTAAAATAACAAATCAAACTTTTTGGTCAACAGAACGAATTTATAATTTTAACTATATACAAAACAATGAAAAAGATTTTCTATACGGTAGTGGCTATGTGTGCAATGGCTGTTGCAACAAATGCTTCGGCGCAGGAGTTTAAATATGGAGTGAAGGCGGGTTTGAATCTATCTACAGTCGGAGTGCATGGTGTCGATATTGATGGAAAAGATGAGGCTAAATCTATGACTATAGGCTATGCTGTCGGTGTTACTGGTGAATATAAGTTTAACGACGCTATCTCTCTTTCGGCCGATCTCTTGTTGTCGAAGCAGGGTGTGAAGTATATATTCGATGAGCAGGAAGATGAGCACTACAAGAAGAAGGAGAATTTTTACTACGTCAACCTTCCCATTATGTTTAACTACTATTTTGCCAAAAGTATCGGACTAGGTATCTATGTCGGTGTTCAACCAAGTTACTTGGTGGGGGCAAATCGCAAAGAGGAGTGGAGCGGTCTATATAGCGACTCTTCGAAGAGTGAGTGTATGGATGAGTTCTACAAGTTCGATGTAGCTGTGCCAATGGGTTTTGTCTATGACTACTCCGAGAACTGGAAGTTCGACGCTCGTTTCACTGTTGGTGTGCTCAACACCTTCAAGGGCCCCAATAACTACGACAGAGATTTCACTACAGCAAACAAGTGTGTAACACTCTCGGCATCTTACATGTTCTAAATTTATTTGTGCTGTGCAGTTACGTGCTTTATGTCGGTGCGTCTTTGCTGTTGCGCGCGCAGGTTCACCTTTGGTGAACGTATAATACAAAAATAGTGGATACTGTCCTCGAAAGCAAGCTTTCGGTTCAGTATCCACTATTTTCATATTACCCCCCTCTCGAGGGAGGGGGACTGCGCACGCAACACCTATCCCTCAATCGAGTGCGTTTTTGCCATTTTTTTAATTTTCATATTTTACCCCACCCCCAAACCCCCTCCCTTAGGGAGTGGGCTTAGTCGCTACACTTCGTTCCGCTCCCTTAATTCACCATTCACCATTTACCATTATTTTCGCATGCTGCCACTCGGTGGAGTGTTGCGTGCGCGGAGACCCCTGAGGGGGTAATATAAATTAAGGTATCACGGACCGAAAGCTCGCTTTCTAGGTCCGTGATACCTTAATTTATATTATACGTTCACCAGAGGTGAACTTCCGCGCGCGTAACAACACAAACCGCAAGGAGGACAAATCACAGCTTGCTGTGCGCCCGCCGGCGTTAGGCAGTCTAGCCTCTGACCTCAGTCTAGTCTCTGACTAAAGTCCTCCCAAACTCAGCCTCAAATTACACATACACATATTCATGGTGGTGGATTGTGCATCTGAAGGGGGAGTATACGTTGAGGTTGAGTCTATTGGATATATAGCTCAGGGCTTTTTGTGCTTTGACTGAATTTCCCGACTTGTCGAGGCGAGGAGAGAAGGCCGCTATCCCCATCACTCCGGGTATAACACCCATCACGCCACCACCTACGCCCGATTTCGCAGGCATGCCTGTTGTGAACATCCAATCTCCTGTGCGTTCGTAAAACCCAACGGTTGCCATCATCGAGACTATATGAGGGGTGAGGTTGGGCATGAAAACATTCTCTTTATTGAGGGGGTTGACCCCATTGTGAGCTATTGTCCCAGCCATCACGGCCAACTGCTGGGTCGAAATGCCCACCGAGCATTGCCGCGTATATAGGTCGAGCGCTATGTCGGGGTCGTCGTAAATTCGATCATAGTTGCGAAGGAGCCACGCTATAGATTTATTGTTGAAATTCGTGGCGCTCTCGGAGTCGTATAGCTCATCTATCACCTCTAGTTTCGAGGATGTTAACTGTTCCATAAAACCCAATATAGCCTCCCACTTAGCGTCGCTATCTCCCATGGGCGAAATCATCGAACAGGCCGAGATAGCACCAGCATTGACCAGTGGGGTAGATGGGTGGTCGCGCTCCAACAGCATCGCCATGATTGAGTTGAAGGGGAGCCCTGTAGCGTCGGCCCCGATCTTGTCGAGTATCTCGTTGGCCCCATGTTGGTTCATCGCCAGAAGTGCGGTCGAGACCTTCGAGATGGACTCTATGCCAAATTTATATCCCGAGTCCCCGATCCCAAAGACCTCGCCATTGGGCAGACATATGGTAATTGCAAAAAGCGAAGGGTCGACACCTGCCAAATAGGGTATATAGTCGGCATTCTTGCCTGACTCCTCTTTTTGAGCCTGTTCGTATGCCGCCTCCATAGCCTCGCGCACGAGGTCGTGTGTAAGCTCTTTAGCCTCTGTTTTATTCATCTTGTTTTTACTTTTTAATTTGTGAATCCTCCTCCCAGTGGAAGGGTGCGAAATCCCCTGCGTCGCTGCTCTTCCACGATGGTTTGCGCATAGCATATATTATAAATGGTGCCCCGACAACCACTACACAGCCCAAGATCAATACTCCATACCACACACTATTGCTTCCCGTAGAGATCTGACTCGGGGGGATGAAGCTAAGCACAAAGGCCAAGAGTGAGCCCAAGAATCCAACCCCTCCGAGCAACCACATCACTCCATTGCCGCGTCCCAATCTAAATGGGCGAGCTTTATCTTTGAGCTTATACCTCAAGACTATTGCGGCCAAAAACATCAGCATATACATTATAAGGTAGAGTAGCACCGTGAGTTGCGAAAGGATCTGGTAGAACGACTGCACCGAAGGCATGACAACAAATAAGAGGCTCAAAAGGGTAACTATAGAGCCTTGAATAAGTAAGATATTGCGTTGTACACCGCGTTTGTTGCTCTTTTGCAGAAATGGAGGGAGGTAACCAGCGCGTCCCACCGTGAAGATTCCCTTCGAGGGGCCTGCTACCCATGTCAAAACACCAGCTAACACACCAAACATCAGCGCCACAGCTATAATAGGCGAGGCCCACGAAAGGTGCAGGTAGGCGAAGTAACGATCAAAACCCACGAGCAGAGATTGGGTGAGGTTAATATCTTTGGCTGGGATAATCACCCCCAACGAGAAGGTTCCCAAAACGAAGATCGCAACCGTGATAAGCGAACCTATGATGATCGCTTTGGGGTAGTTCTTCGATGGGTTGTCGACCTCCATAACATGTATACCCATCATCTCCATACCTGCGTAGAAAAGAAATATGGAGCTCGCCAAGACTATATTGTCGAGCTTGGTGAGGTCGGGGAAGAAGCTCTGCGAGAGGTCAAGGTTGTTGTGTCCGCCAGTCGATAGGTAGACCACACCTAATATAATAAGTAGTGCCGCAGGGATAATAGTGCCGATCATTCCTCCCCACTTGCTGATCTTGCCGACCCACCCCAAGCCTTTGAGGGCTATGAATGTGGCAATCCAATAGATCGCCAACACGACAGTTAGGGTAAAGAGTTTGTTGGACGCGAGCGCCATGTCGTGCGTCTGGTTGAACCCAATGAATGCGAACGATACCGCCCCGAACGTTAGAACCGTAGGGTACCAAATTGTGGACTCTATCCACTGCAACCAGATAGCTAAGAATCCAGTGCGCGCTCCAAAAGCCTCGCCTACCCATCTGAAAACTCCCCCCTGCTTATCGGAAAACATCGCGGCCAACTCCGCAGCTACCAAAGCTGTGGGGACCAAAAATACCGCCGCCGCAAAGAGGTAGAAAAATGCTGATGAGAGACCATAGACCGCCTCGGAGGCTAAGCCTCGAAGGCTCACAACTGCCGTGACATTCATGATTGCAAGGGTCATAATGGAAAGTTTGAACCCTGTTGAACTTTTTTTTGTCTCCATAAAAAGATAAATTTAAATTGTGATTTATTTTCTATCAATTTTATATAGCAACTATCATGCAATATATTTAAGCGATAAATTTTTTTAACTCTGGCAAAGCGAGTAATATGCTGATAATCAGTATTGATAGGGTTTGCTTATCGTAATATAAATAATCATTATGGAAAATCTATTGTAAAAGGGTAAAAAAGATTTATCTTTGCATTGAACAATAAACACAAACATAAATAAAAAGATACAATTATGGTAAAGAAATGGCGTTGCACCGTATGTGGTCATATCCACGAGGGAGCAGAGGCACCAGCACAGTGCCCACTATGTAAAGTTCCACAAGACAAATTCGTCGTAGTTGAGGAGCAAGAGGGAGGTTTAACTTTTGTTACAGAGCACAAACTAGGTGATGCAACTGGCGCAGATGCAGTTTTGATGGAGGGTCTTCAAAATCACTTCGCAGGTGAGTGTTCGGAGGTAGGTCAATACTTGGCAATGAGCCGTCAAGCAGACCGTGAGGGTTATCCAGAGATCGCTGAGGCTTTCAAGCGTTACGCAATCGAGGAGGCTGAGCACGCTTCAAAATTCGCTGAGCTTTTGGGCGAGGTTGTTTGGGACACAAAGACAAACCTTATGAAGCGTATGAACGCTGAGTCAGGAGCTTGTGAGGATAAAATGCGTTTGGCTCGTTTGGCTAAAGAGCAAAACCTTGATGCTGTACACGATACAGTTCACGAGATGGCTAAAGACGAGGCTCGTCACGGAGCTGGATTCCAAGGTCTTTACAATCGTTACTTCAAGTAGTAAAGTCCGCGTGAATTATTAAAGTTCATACGACATATTAAAGGTGACCAACAACCACTCTTCTTTGGTAGAGATTGTTGGTCACCTTTTTTTATTTTTGAGGGAAGGTCGGAGGGATTGCAGTGATGTTCGAGAGAGATTGTAAAGTAAGCCGAAATGTTAAAACGTGTAACCTTCGCATATAACCACCTCGCTTTGGGTGGTGGGGCCGCGACCTTAAGTCCCCCAACGGGGGAGTAAATGTTTAATGGTGGAGACAGAGCCGAAAATTTATTTTCGAGATCTGTCTCCACCATTAAATATTTTTCGTTCACTGAAGGTGAACATAAAGTCGCGGCCGCATCATAAAAGCGCAAGGAGGATAAATCACAGCTTGCTGTGCGCCCGCCGGCGTGAGGCATAGCCTCTGAACAATGCCTCTCTATCGGGTTATGCCTCGACGATTTTGATTGAGATGATTTTATCTCCGCCGCGGATATCGTCCACAGTATCGATGCCCTCTACCACTTGTCCGAAGCATGTGTGCATGCCATCAAGGTGTTGTGTGTTTTGACGATTGTGGCAGATGAAGAACTGCGAACCACCAGTATCGCGTCCAGCGTGAGCCATCGAGATCACACCGCGATCGTGGTATTGACGAGGAGCCGATGTCTCGCACTTGATTTTGTAGCCCGGTCCTCCCGTACCATTACCTATAGGACATCCGCCTTGGATCATAAATGATGGGATCACGCGGTGGAATGTAAGTCCATCGTAGAATCCGTGCTCCGCTAGGTCTACAAAGTTATTCACTGCTATTGGAGTCTCCTCTGCATATAGCTCAACTTTCATTGTGCCCTTCTCGGTCTCGATAATTGCGTATTTTGCCATTGTTGTAAAATATTATTTAGTTATTAATTATTTATTTGATTTACGATCGAAGAATGGGTTCTTGCTCGATGAGCTCACCGCTATAGCCATGATCTGTCCGCACCCTTTGCCCAACAATCCGAGTCTTTGGGCAGCCAATCCAGCCGAGAACAACACACGTGTATCGACGCGCATATCGGCAGCCGTAGCGCAAGCCGACCCAATTGCGATACCCACATCAATTGAGTTTATGGCGCAGGGTACATCCGAAGGTTTTTTGGCACATGTCACAAAACCGCAGTGTGCACAGTTGAGCCCCATAAGCTCTTGACGCGTTCCGATCAACACGACGCACTGCCCTTGGCGGATATTCTCTGCATCGCGC
This sequence comes from Rikenellaceae bacterium, assembly GCA_047173955.1. Taxonomy (GTDB): domain Bacteria; phylum Bacteroidota; class Bacteroidia; order Bacteroidales; family Rikenellaceae; genus Alistipes. The sequence goes on along the minus strand of JBCQUO010000078.1, from coordinate 2,240 downwards.
AAGAAGAACTTCATCCCCAACTCCTCGGCCAAGTTTACCATCTTCTCCGAAAGGGTTACGATATCTTCGCCCTCGACTAAAGCGATCTCTATGGCATCTATACCCTTGCCTTTGGGGGCTGTACGTGCGGCATTCATCATGTGTCGAGCTACATTTATCACATGTGAATTGCGGTCATCTCTCTGATTTAGTATCATATGCTTCTTAAGGTTTGAACTATTTTCTCTCTTTTTATATTTATTATACTTTACCCCACCCCTCTGGTCCCCTCCCAAGGGAGGGGAAGAAAGTCACAAAACCAAGGTTTTGCTCCCTTAAGTGGCGCGAATTAAGGTTTGAAACTTCAAACCTTGATTCGCATATCATTGTATATTTAATTTCCAACAAAGGTATGAAAAATAATTTACATTTTGTCAACGCACGTATATATACTTTTGAGCCTATTGGTCATAAGGTATTGGACCACACCGCGCAACATCATAAAAGATGTGAATGCGAGCCAAAGGGCATTGTTGCCGATAAATGGGAAGAAGATATAATATGCGGCAAAGTAGGTCGCCGCTGCCACGAACATTGAGTTCCTCATGACATTGGTAAACGAAGCACCCACCATCACCCCATCCATCAAAAATGGGAAGGCCCCAGTTATGGGGATCACCACAATCCACCCTATATACCTACCAGCTAGCTCCAATATCTCGTTTCGGTTGCTCCCCTCGCCCACAAACAACGATAGGAGTTCGCGCCACGCCACGCTATATATGCCCACGTATATGACCGAGACAATCACCGACCACATCACGCATTTCTGTATCGCTCTCTTTAGCGACACACCATCCTTGGCCCCGATAAATCGCCCTGTGAGAGCCTCGGCTGCATAGGCAAAACCATCTGTCATATACGAGAATAGGGTAAAGAGTTGAAGCAGTAGGGTATTGACCGCCAAGATCGTTGGGTTGTCCATTCGGGCCGACGACGCGGTGAAGAATGTGTAGACGCAGACGATGCAGAATGTGCGGATTATAATATCGCGATTAACGCCAAAGAACTTCGACATCGCAGACCAGTCAAATACCTCACGCACAGCCACAGGTATTAACTCTTTGCGATAGTAGACAATCAGCAGCGTCGCCGCAACCACCACTCCTATCCACTGTGCGATGACCGAGGCGTAGGCTATACCCACAATCCCCATGTCGCGATTTAGTGCCAAATAGAAACTTGCCCCCATATGGACTACATTGACCAGCACGGCCGTGAGCATCGGGATCGTCGCATTTTGCATGCCCGTGTACCACCCATGGAAACTAAAGAGCAGGATCCCAGCAGGCACGGCCCATATCCTCGCCTTGACATACTCCAGCGACATATCGCCTCCGCCCATCAGCCTCACCGCTCCGTGGGCCAATGGCTCCTTGAAAAACATGACCAACACCCCCAGACACAAAGCGACAAAGAGCGCGCGAAACAACATCCGCGAGGTCTCGGCAAAATCTTGAGCCCCATATGCTTGGGCGGTGATTCCACTCGTCCCCATGCGCACGAAGCTACAGTTCCAATATATGAAGTTGAAGATCGAGACTCCAATTGCTAGTTGGCCGATTGCTGCGGCAGAGTCGTCTCCGCACCTCCCAGCTATTGCGGTGCTCACGATTCCCATCAGTGGGACTGTGATGTTGGATATTATGTTGGGGGCGGCTATGCGCAGTATCTCTCTATTCATGGCACGAAGGTACGAAATTTGTGGGTGATGTGCCAAATCCTCAAAGCCCATTTTCGCAATAAAAAGTCGAATTTACAACCCATTGGGGTAAATTACTGATTTAGGGGGATGTAGTCTCAAATAAAATGATTACCTTTGCCGAACATTTTTTTATTTATATACATTAAACATTTAATAAATCTTATGAGAGATTTTAAGAAAGACTCCTCAGCTCAAGTTGCTCGTTTCGGACGCGACAAAAGAGAGAGAGGCACAAAGCCCAGTTTTGAGGAGCGTCGCCCCCGTTCGCAGCGTGATGCCGCCGACGCGGAGCAAACACCAACCAAGCGTGCATCTTATAACCCACGCTTCACGGCAGACAATCGCCCTATGGAGTCACGTACATCGGAGCGTAGAGGTGGAGGTTATGGAGACAAGCCATTTAAGAAGAGCTACGCAGAGGGCGGAAGTGGTGAGCGTCGTGAGTTTGGTGGAGAGAAGAAGCCATTCAAGAAGAGCTACGGAGATAGACCTTCGT
>JBCQUO010000077.1:0-8622 GCA_047173955.1 Rikenellaceae bacterium | reverse complement strand
TCGACCTCGTAAAAGGCTCGGATACCTCACGCCAAATGAAAAATTCAAACAAATATTAACTATGAATTCAGTTGCATTTGCAGGTTGAATTCAGCTATAAAATAAGTACCTCGAACCTTGAAAGTAAACTTTCGGTTCGAGGTATTTATTTTATATTATATCCCCGTTGGGGGAGTTAAGTAGGGTAAAATAATTATTGGTGTGTTTTTAAGAGTGCTATTGGAGATGAGATTTTTTGCTATTGAATTGAAAATATAGTGGTTCTATACTAAGATTTAATAGTGAAAAATATCGCTCCAAGAGTGCTTTTAAAAATATGGCAATAATTGTTTTACACTACTTAAAGTAGCGGCCACCCATCAAAGCGAGTCCACAGCATGCGAAGGTTTCGACCATTACCATTTACAATTCACCATTCACCATTTATCATTCACCATTCATCATTCATCATTGACCATCGGGTTCATCACCACCTCAATACGGTTCTTATCGCCGAGAATTTGTGCGGCCATCGCCTTAATCTCATCGCTTGTTATTGAATTAAGTGTATTCTCATAATCGGCAAAATAGTCTATGTCGGAGGTGTATAGAGATGCAATATATCCCGATACTCTACTATTAAGCTCCAGACTGTTACTAAAGTCTTTGAGAAGGAATTCACGGCTCTTGTTGATCTGCGTCTGCGAGACACCCTCGTCGGCGATCTTTTGTATGCCCTCTTCAATCAGGGGTATAAGCTCGCTAGCTTGTTCGAGATTTGTGTCGAACGATATATTTAGCTTATAGCGATTGTGGGGTATGCGGCTGAGCACCAAGCTCGAACCCACTCCATATGTACCTCCCTTCTCCTCGCGTACACTTTCGAGGTAGTGGTTGTCGAGGGCCATATTTAGGAGCGTGGCGGTCACCTTGTTTTTGAGGGTATACTCCATCTCGCCCGAATAGTGAATCATGACCGATACTTTGGGCTGTTGCATAGCCTGCTCAAATGAATCATTGACAATGCCCTTTACGGGGAGCACATTGTCGTCCACATAATCAAGCGCAGCTCTTTGCGGAGTGGGTAATGACCCTATATACTTCTCAACCAAAGGTTTGAGCGCCACGGTGTCGACGCTGCCCACGATCGTAAATCTAAAGTCGCGGCCATTGCCAAAGAGTTTGGAGTGTAGCTCAGGGAGCTTGTCGAACTCCATTTCGTCGATCATCTCGAGCGAAAGGAGCTGCTTGCGCGGAGAGTTGTCGTAGACCACCTCGCGGAACTTTTTGCTCGCTATATAGTCTGGGTTATTTTGCGAGTTGATGATATTTGCGCGCATTTGGGTGCGGAAGATCTCAAAATCATCGAGGTCGAAACGTGGAGAGGTGAAGTTGAGATACAAGAGCTGCAACATCGTCTCAATATCGGCCACCGACGACGATGCCGATATTCCGTTCGAGTAGTCGGTGACATAGAGCGATGCACCTGCAATTTTGCCCGAAAGTTGTTTGCCAAGCTCCGTGGACGAGAATTTCGACAATCCCGAAGATCCCATTATAGAGGGCATAAAGTACCCGATGTAGTAATCCTCGTCGCTAAGAACCGAAGCACCTCCATACGTAAATCCGCGAAGTATAACCTCGTCGGCCTTGAGGGTTGTGGGTTTAACCACCACCTCGATTCCATTCTCTAACCTCCACACTGTGGCTTCGGCGCGCTGCTCGGTGGTTACTTCGCTCACCTTCGACCCTTCGAGAATTTGGTCTTGGGGGATCAGTGGCTCGATGGTCATATTATCTTCGTGAGGGGCGATTGTCGCTGAGCGAACGGAGTCTATGATAGATAAAATCTCCTCTTGGGTGGGGTTCGTGATCTCCTCCTTTTGGGGTGCGTTGACCGTTACCACATTGTTGTGGTGGGTTATGATTCCACGCATTGCATTCACCTCGTCGAGGGTTATGGTACTCAATATTATACTATCTATGCGCCACTCCTCCTCGGCCGAGGGGATCGGGGTGTTATACCTAAAATTCTTGATATACCTCTGCACAAATGAGTTGTTGAGCCTATCTCCACGGTTGGTATATGCACGTCTTGAGTAGCTCATGAAATCGGCTTTGGCGCGCTCGAACTCCGAGGGTGTATAACCATGTTGGCGGCTACGCTCTATCTCGGTGTAGATAGCTGTTATCGCCTCATTGAGTTTGCCATCGGTGCTCTGTGCACTAAATGTCAAGCTCTCCATTGAGGGTATTATACCGATGCTTCGCGTCGACATATATCCATCCAAAAATGGGGCGTTGGGCTGGTTTGAGATCTCGTTGAAGCGGTTGTTTTGCATGCGTTGCATAAGCCCGAGAGCTATATCCAACTTTTCGCGACGGAGGGTGTTGTTTAGCTCTTTGGCCATCGCTTGACGCTTAATGAAGATATTGACCGTAGAGTATTGCATCTCGGGGTCGGTATATACCGAAATGATCGGCTCTTGGTTGTCGGGAACAACTATATTCTCCTTTTGGATGGCTCCTTGGGCCGTGGGCTCAATGTCGGCCATCAGCGCTATGAGTTTCTGCTCAACAGCCTCTGCGTCAATATCTCCGACAATGACAATAGCTTGATATTCGGGTCTGTACCATGTGTGATAAAACCTCTCCAAAGCCTCATGCTCGAACGACTCCAACCCATCGAGATAACCGATCAAGTTTCGCTCCGTATATTTGGTACCGCGCCCCAAGGCTTTAATCATCTCGAACGTTGACCTCCAATTGGCGTTGTCGCGTGTGCGTAACTCCTCTTTAATAACCCCTCTCTCCTTGTCGATCTCCTCGGGCATGGGGGTGATAAAATGGGCCCAGTCGTGGAGGATAAGTAGCGTGGAGTCCACCACCGCTTCGCGGCTCACGGGGACATCCTTGATTAGGTATGTCGTCACGTCCCAACTCGTCGATGCATTGAGGTTGGCTCCAAACTTAACACCTATTTTTTCGAGGTATTCGATCACCTCCTTACCGGGGAGGTTCTTGGTCCCATTAAAAGCCATATGCTCCAAAAAGTGCGCAAGCCCCTGTTGGTCATCATCCTCTTGAATTGCCCCCACATCCGACACGATATAGAAATCTGCCTGCCCTTTAGGTTTGTCGTTGTGACGGATATAGTAGCTTGTTCCACATTTGAGTTGCCCCATCCTCACATCGGGATCTTGGGCCGTCGACTCCGTAAGGTCGAGTTGAGCATATGTTGTTATCATAGCCAAAAGAAATGCTGTTGTTAAAAGTACCTTTTTCATAAAAATATTTATTACCTACCAAAGGTAACTATTTTTGATGGTAAAAATTGTATTTAGATCGCAAAAAATAGGTATTTATACTCTTTAGACTCTAAATCAATTAGTTTACCTTTGTGGTAGAAATTGAAAAATTATGATTATATGAATTAAGGTTTGAGTATCAAATCTTAATTCGTACCGCTTATGGGTGGGGTAAAGTATAATAAATGAAAAAAAGTTCAAACCTTAATTCGCATTAATTATGGCTAAGTATTATGATATGTTGCTCGAAGATGTTCGCTTTCGCGAGGGCCTTCATGCTTGTATGAATTGCGGTGTCTGCACTGCGGTTTGCCCTGCGGCGGAGTTCTACAACTATGATCCTCGACATATTGCCACGATTGTACAGACGCGCGACGAGGCGGCTATCGAAGAGCTCCTCAAAGGCGAGACGATCTGGTTCTGTGGCGAGTGTATGTCGTGTAGACCTAGGTGTCCACGCCATAACACCCCGGGCTATATTATCCAAGCGCTTAGGACCCTATCTCAAAAGTTGGGTTACTTTGTGGAGAGCGAGAAGGGTCGTCAACAATTGGCGATCAAACGAACTGTCGGGGACCATATCCTCTCGACTGGATATTGCATCACTCCCCACCTCGTAAACCCCGACCTTCATCCCGAGCAGGGTACCGTGTGGAGGTGGATCCACGACAACGACCAAGAGGTCTTTGGTCGCTTCACTCCAGCCTATCGTCTGCCGGGGTCGGGTGCCTTGCGCGAGATCCAAGCTGAATCGTTGGCCGAGATCAACAAAATCTTTGAGGTCACGGGAGGGCGAGAGTTTTTCGATACGATAGAGAAATTTTCAGACCAGAAGGCTCGCGAGATGGGCTACGATGGAGCTACGGATGAATATATGATGGATAGATACCTTAACACAAATAACGAATAGGCTATGGCACAAAAATCGTGGTCGGAGTATCAAAAAGCTATTGCCGACGATAAATATTACTACTTTCGCTCGTGTATACGTCAGAACTTTTTCCCGGGAAGCGAGAAGGCTTTCCTGAAGATCGTGGGCGAGGATTGTGGGCGCGATATTATGGAGACACCAATCCACACATCGTGCACAGGTATCGGTTACCATGCCGATGTGGTCCCCTTGGAGACTATCATGACTGTCGTGGCGCGTCAATTCTCGTTGATGAAGGATGATGGTTACGAAAATTTGGTCTGCTCGTGCATCACCTCCTTTGGAATCTACACCGAGGTGTTGGCTACATGGGAGGAGTTTCCCGAGACAGAGGAGCGCACGCGCGAATACCTCCACAAAGCTACAGGACGCGAATTTGCAATCCCCAAAAGTTTGGCCCACACATCGGATGTGATCTTTCACCTCCGCGACGAAATAGCCCAAAAGGCGAAACATAAGTTGGTCAATGTGGCCACTGGCGAGCCGCTACGCGTTGTCGAACATATCGGATGTCACTACGCTAAACTCTTCCCAAAATCGGGAGTCGGAGGTTCGGAATTCCCATACGTGTTGGCCGGCATGGTCGATGCTTGGGGGGGCGAGAATGTCGACTATCCCGAGCGTAGACACTGCTGTGGCTTTGGTTTTAGAAACTACCTTGTGCAGGCCAATCGCGGTTACTCGATCGCTAATTCCCAAAAGAAGTTAGAGAGCATGGCCCCCTACAAACCCGACTTTATCGTGGCTAACTGCCCGGGATGCGCAATGTTCCTCGACAAATGGCAATACGCTATAGCCGAGATGGAAGGGTTGACATATGGCGAGCATGGGCGCGGTATTCCAGTGTTGACATACGAAGAGATGGCAGGTCTGGTCTTGGGTTATGACCCTTGGGATCTGGGGATGCAGATGCACCAAGTCGATGTAGAACCTCTGCTCAATAAGATGGGCATAAACTACGATCCAGCGGCTAAATATTTGGGGCGTAGTGGTAAGTTTATCGGCAAGCCTGCCCCAGCTATGGTTAATAACTGTGCCGATATGGTATTTCCTATTAAGCAATAGAGAGCGTTGCAAGGAGGCGAAAATTATAACTCACCTAATATAACAATAAATTCGAACTAAAAGATAAATATGAGCAAAAGGGTAGTAATCGTAGGCGGCGGTGTTGCAGGTATGCAGACCGCGATACAACTTCACAGATATGGAATCAAACCTATAATCATCGAAAAGGGTGGTCGTTTGGGCGGAAAGGTAAATGACTGGTACCTTCTCTTTCCCTCCTTTACCCCTGCAACCGATGTTGTAGATCAATTGCGCGAAGAGGTGACAAAGGCAGGGATCGAGTGCATGGTGTCGAGTGAGGTTGTGGAGCTGTCGAGAAGTTCGGTGACCCTTTCGAGCGGAGATGTTATCGAGTGCGATGCTGTTGTTGTGGCCTCGGGCTTTACCCTCTTCGATGCCAAAATCAAGGAGGAGTATGGCTATGGGATTTACCCCAATGTATACACCACCCCCGACATCGAGCGTATGTTCATAGAGGGTAAACTCCCCCAAGGAGAGGATGCTCCGCGACGTATTGCGCTACTTCACTGCGTGGGTTCGCGCGACGAGAAGGTGTGCCAGAGCCACTGCTCAAAGGTGTGTTGCATCACGGGTGTGAAGCAGGCCGTGGAGCTCAAGAAACACTACCCAGCGGCCGATATCTTTAACTTCTATATGGATATTAGAATGTTTGGTGCAGGTTACGAAGAGATGTATCGCGATGCACAGATCTCGCACAATATCCACTTCGTGAGGGGTCGAATCTCGGAGGCGGCACCTACGATCGACAACCGCATACAGATCAAGGCGGAGGATACACTCACGGCACGTCCGCTGAGGATGAATGTTGATATGTTGATCCTGATTGTCGGCATGAGGGCCAACGACACCAAAGAGCAGTTTGCTGAGTGTGCAGGGTTGACTCAACAGCCTAGCCGCTTTATGAAGAGCGTGGATCACTTCCTCCGCAACACATCGAGTGGTGTGGAGGGGATCTTCTATGCAGGATGTGTAACGGCACCCAAAAATATCGGAGACTCACTCAATGACGCAATGCACGCCGCAGATGCTGTGATGCGCTATTTGGAAACTAAGTAAAACTATGGCATCGGTAAATTTTGGATATGCAATAAGCAAACCCCGAGCAATCAACTTGGACCACAACAACTTGCGCAAAAGTGATGAGATATTGCGCGAGATGCCCGAGTTACAGAGCTGCATCGGGTGTGGAGCGTGCACGGCATTGTGCACTGCTGGCAACCTCACGAGCTTTAATTTCCGTAAGGTTCACACCTTGGTGCGTCGCGGAGAGTATGAGGGGGCATATGAGGAGATGAATAAATGTATGCTTTGCGGAAAGTGTCGCTTGGTATGTCCGCGCGGAATAAATACGCGCGGTGTTGTGATGCTCATTAAGAGTAAGTTAGCCGATTTTTAAAACATTTTTCTGGAATGAATTTTTTTGCACCATTTACCCTTCCATTTATTATAGGAGCCTCGCTGATGTTTATCATCATCGCGGTTAAATACCTTATATGGCTACTCAAGCTATCTCGTGCCGACAAAAAACTTATACTCAAAGGAGTCTTCTCTTTTAAGAGCCTCACTGCTGCGTGGGAAGTTGTTCGTGAGTCGTTGCTTCACATGAAGATCTTTCGGACCAACCCCCTTTTGGGATATATGCACATGAGCTTGGCTTTTGGATGGTTCCTACTTATCGCTACAGGATGGTTGGAGACTATCTCTGTTTTGGGATGGGTCTTTGTCCCTTTGCAGGGGCATGTCTTTTTCAAATATTTCGCCTCGACAATGGCCCTTGGTGAGAACCATACCTTCACATTTTTTATGGATCTCTTCCTAGCCGTTGTGTTGTCGGGTGTAGCTTTGGCACTCACCAAACGATTCTATTCGCAGTTGATGGGTATGCGCAAATCGACCAACCATATCTTGGGCGATCGTATAGCACTCTCGGCTCTGTGGTTTATCTTCCCTGCACGCTTGGTCGCAGAGTCACTCACCTGCTCAATCTACGGAGGTGGCAGCTTCTTGACGGGAACGCTCGGAGGTTGGCTTTCGGGTGTGGCGACACCTCAGATCATGGATGGCGCTTGGTGGTTCTACTCAATCTGCTTAGGGGTATTCTTCGTGGCTCTCCCATTCTCGCGTTATATGCATATCTTCACCGAGATACCGCTTATCTTCCTGCGCCACTATGGTCTCAAACCCACGGCAAAGAGTGGTTCGTACGACAACTTCGAGCTGGAGGCATGCTCTAGGTGCGGAATCTGTATCGACCCATGCCAATTGCAGAATATCTTGGAGATCAACGATGTGCAGTCGGTATACTTCATGCGCGATCGCCGCTATAATATGTTGGAGCTCTCGAAGGCCAACAACTGTCTGATGTGCGGAAGGTGTCAAGCGGCATGTCCCGTGGGGATCAACCTAGACACCCTTAGGCTCAATTCGCGCGACGCTATGCGCAATGAGCCCAACGAGAAGAGGTTCGAATATTTCGACTCCTTGGATCGCTCTGTGGGGCAAGGCAAGGTGGGATACTTCGCAGGGTGCATGACGATGCTTACCCCCTCGACAATGAGCTCCATGGAGAAGATCTTTGAAGCTGTGGGCGACGATGTGTGGTGGGCAGATCGCAATGGAGGTGTCTGCTGTGGACGACCTCTGCACTTGGCAGGTGAGGTCGACTCAGCTCGCAAAATGATGGATTATAATCGTGACCTATTTACCAAACACAAAATAACAACCCTTGTCACTTCGTGTCCTATATGTCTTAGGGTCTTTAAGGAGGAGTACGACCTGAAGGGTGTGGAGGTTATTCACCATACCGAATATATCGACCGTGTGACGCGCGAGGGGCGATTGAATGTAACCTCTATGGGCGAGAGTTACACCTATCACGATCCATGTGAATTGGGACGAGGCTGTGGGGTCTACGATGCTCCGCGTCGTGTGATCGAGAGTGTGGGAATCCTGCGCGAGTCACTCCATAATCGTGAAAATGCACTCTGCTGTGGATCTTCGTTGGCCAACACCGTAATCACCGATAGCCAACAGGTCAAGATCGCAACAATGCTCACCGATGAACTCACCGCGTCGGGTGCCAAGACAATCGTTACGTCGTGTCCACTCTGCAAAAAAGCATTGGTGCGCACAACCGAAACTCCCGTAAAAGATATCTCAGAAATCGTTGCAAGCCATATATAGAACGCTGCAAGGTGGCGAAATTTCAAATATAGCGTAGAGTTCTGATCGGTCACGTACCTTTAGTACACTCCCATTTTGAAAGTTTACAGTATGTAGGCTTGTAAGTTCTTTTATATTAATGTGTTAGAATAAATT
>JBCQUO010000076.1:0-8772 GCA_047173955.1 Rikenellaceae bacterium | reverse complement strand
AGATATTTTAAATCTAAAATCGTCTGAAATCCACAAAAAAAATCCAAGTTGAATGAATTGGAGGGGTGTTGAGCGATTTTGCAATGGTCTCAGTTGGGGTTGATGGTTTTGTGGGGTTTGATGATGGTGGTGATACGTGCTGCTACATCGCTAGTACTGCACTCCTCAGTACCAACGAGATTACCATCACCCATCAAGGTAATTTTCTCGCCCTCAATCTTTATTACTCGATGGATCACATAACGTGCAGGGTTGGGGATCTTCGCCAAGAGAATGTCGCCTATGCATATCTCGCCATCCACCCGACTCAGCTCCACGCTGTCTCTACCTCCCACAATAAAGGGTAGCATACTTTGACCCTTGGTGAGCAACACAACTCGCTCGCCGGAGGCAACCATCGCCGCTACACCATCTAGTAGCTCGTTATTCTCAACAACTACTTTTCTGCGCATAGGCTCTCGTAGCAACACACAGCTGCATCGCGATTGGGTAGGCACTCCATCTGGTAGCAACCAACACGTGTGATTATACTCTCCAAGCTCGCCACCTTTGCTGCGGCCAACTCCTTGCTCCACTGCGCCCCCGAACAGCTCGACATCACTGAGGCGTAACCACCAATGGGTCTCAAGCGAGTGAGTTTGTTGTATGATGCACGTTTGATCCTGATAATCCCCCTAAGAGGTGCTGATAGGTTGCGATAACAAGGTGTTTTACCACTCCAAGGCGGAACCATAAGCCACAACCTCCCCACCCTCGTGACAACGCACTACGGGGTGGTCATCGTTGAGAAGTTCGGCATCGGCAAACGCCTCTTGCCACATACGTGAATGGGTGCTTTTACCCGTGCCACTCTTGCCGATAAATAAGTGTGCATTGCCATCTTTGAGTATCGCTGAGGCGTGAAGAAGCAGAGTGTTATGAGGAAGTGTAAAGGTAATATAACTCAGAATCATCACATTGGTAAAGGCTGACGAAGCCCATAAAGGGTCACTCTCATCATTGATCGAGATATAAGCCACTTGCCCAACAATATGAAGTTGCGCATTCATAGCCGAGCTTCGAGGCATAATAATATTATACAGCAACCCCTCGGTGGTCTCATAGACATCGACTCGAACCATCCCCTCTTCTTGCTGCTCAATATCTTCGAGCAGGGTCTTTGTCACTTCGTAAGAGATGGTATCTACCACCTCTGCGCGATAGAGAGGCTCCGAGGAGCACGCCTCGCACTCAAAGGGGCGATAGGCATCGAGCATGCCGCTATATCTCTCTGGAATAGAGAGGCTAAATATATGTTCTGCGATCTTAAAATTCATAATTTATGCGAATTATCTTGTAAGTTTCACCACCGAGCTACAAATCTCACTTGTTCGCTCACGGTGTGTTACCATTATCATTGTTCTATTCTTGGCGTACTCCGTGAGTCGCTCCAAAAGCAGCCTCTCCGTTGCGCTGTCGAGTGCCGAGGTGGGCTCATCGAGTAATATTACACCACCCTTGCGAAGCAGACCACGAGCTATGGCGATACGTTGCGCCTCACCCTCACTAAGCCCTGCCCCTCGCTCACCACAAACACTATCGAGTCCATCGGGCAATGAAAATACAAAATCAGCTACGGCTGTATGCAATACCGACTCAATCTCGGAGTCGGTCGCCGAAGGATCGCCCAGCAAAATATTATCCCGAATAGTGCCACTTATGAGGGTGTTCCCCTGCGGCACATAGACAAAGTTAGCGCGAGTAAGTGGCGAACAACCTATGCTCTCATCACTATTATATAGCTCTACCGATCCCGTTTGAGGGGTCAAGAAACCTAGCATCAACCTCAGCATCGTACTCTTGCCGCTACCTGTCTCGCCAACGACAACATGTAGTGACTTTGCCCCGAAATTGCACCCAAAGTCCGATAAAATTTCGCGCTCACCATAACCAAAAGTGACCCCATGGAATCGCACCCCGACACCTCCCAACAGTATCTTCGGCTCTCCTTGCTCCTCGATCTCCAGATCATCCAACTCACCCAGCCTATCAATAGATGTTGTGGTCTGAGCGATGGTCGATATGTAGTAGCTCATCTCAACAATTGGAGTTTGTACCTTAGCGACAAGTTGCAAAAAGGCAGTCATCACACCAAATGAAATCGCACCACTACTAATCCCCTCGACACCCCACAAAAAGGCGGTCAGGTAACCAGCCGCAAAGCCAAGACGAACCACCGCCTGAGAGTATAGTTTATAGTTCGTGCGCCTCATTGTCTTGGTGAACAACTCTCCCGAAAGGGCGCGAAGCGAGGCAAACGACCCAGAGGTACTACCCATAGAGTTTATAACTGTTCGGTGCTGCACCTGCTCCTGAATATGTGCCTGCACGGAGCTATCCATCTCCCTGATTGAGTGGGTTAGCGTTCGCATACGAAGCATATAACGCTTGCTAACCAGCAGCGCAATAGGCATTATGGCAAACAAGAGCCACGCCAAGCGGCTATCCATCGTGAGCATAAACAAGAACGAAAATAGGAACTCCACCGCTGTAATCGCCATCCTCGGAAAGCTCTCACACAGAGACTCGCATACCTTGCGCACATCACCCTCTAATCGAGTCGTTACGTCGCCCGTGTGGAACCTCTCTCGTCCGCTCCATCGGCTCAACATAACCCTATAGAATAGTTTTTCGCGCAGTGCGTTCATTATTTTGGTAGATGAAGCGCTCTCGACTCGACCCCTAAAGAAGTTGCATAGCTGTTGTAGAATCAACACTCCACCAATCAGCAGAGCTGGAGTTAATATACTCCCCTCAATTCCATTCATAGCGCTATCAATCAACGCTTTGCACAAGAAGATAAAGAGCAGAGAAAACCCCACGGTGAGCGTGCCCAACACAATGTTTAGGGCAATCTCGCCTCGATAACCTCGCGACAGTCTGCTGATCCACTTTATGTTCTCCCTTAGGGTCATAATTTATTTCCCAATTTTTTGTACCCTCTAATAGCATTTGCGATACGTGAAGCGAAAAATGGGGTGTAGAATTTAATCGCATAGACCCAATCTATACCCACCATAAAGGACATATCGTGTAGTTGCGCCCTAAAGCTACGCCATTTACGCCCAATAACCGTTTGGCTCTTTTGTCCACGTATCTTGCTGTAAAAACCGAAGTTTCCACCGCTCCAAATTTTATCTAAGACCCTGCTGTGTCGCCTCTCTGTTGTCGAGGCTAGATCCTCAAACTTCTCGGCCGAGACCCCTAGTTCGCGAACACATATCGTAGCAAAGAGTGAAATTGGGGTGTGTAGCTTGAAGAGTTTTATCAGCCGTTTGAGCTCTGTTCTATCTAATCTGTTGGAGAATGCAGAGGCGTAACAGCTCCAATCGCAAAGTTGGCGTAGACCTATGCCACCTGTCAAGAAGTGTCGCCAAGAGTGGTAGAATATAAATATAAAATCGAAGTTGTAGGGTGGTAAATAGACCTTAACACCATCTATCTCAACCTCTCGCAGCTCATCGCCCTCCAACTGCTCAACGCTCCACTCCATGAACTCACGGCTGTGGAATGCTACACTGCTGGGTTCTGTCGCATAGCGGTGGATCTCGATATGTGTATCCATAAAGTCGAAGTCGAAGTGGTGGCTTGCTCCATCCTCCTCCTTCTCCACTTCGAACTCCTTACAGATATATTCCCACAACTTGAAGTAGTATTTTTCGCCCACATAGAGGTCAATATCGCCACACATCCTAAGCGATGGATCGGGGTAATTCATCCCCACGCCAAGCCCTTTCAGCAGCACAGGCCTCTCGACCCCAACACTACCCACAAGCTCTATTAGCTTGGCCAACACCTCCACTTGATGGCCACGATATGTACGGTTGAGCGTCGTTATTTGGTGGAGTCGCAACCTTTCGCTTCGCGGTGGGCACAACTCCAAAGGCAACCTCTCGATCGCCGCCGAAATAACACCTTGCAGAGTCTGCTCCTTGGCAAGGCGCAACACCTCTGCCCAGTCAACCCCCTCCTCGAAGAGGGTCACGTTGGGCTCCGTGCCCCACAATGCAGAGCGTGTAAGCTCCAAGAGCTGTTGTTTCGATCTCATGGTCGCTACTCGATCAAACCAACCTCGGCCCAACTCTTAGCTATAGCTGTAGCGTCGGTCAAGGCCATTTGGGGGTCAATCTCGTATTTTGTCACCAATAGCTCCGCGAGCCTCTCGACCGTGAAATCACTCCCCACAACCTCGCCCCACAAATAAGCAGCTGACTCATTGAGTGCAATGAGTTTATTAAAATTTATCTGCGCCACCGACTCGCCGCTAACAATCATCTCGCCTGCGACTGAGCGCAGGGTAAAACCTTTTACTATTTTCATATATCCTTAAAATTTGTAACCACAAGGACGATCAAACCCTTGTGGTATGTGAGGTGTTAATTTTACACCTGTGATGTTGGTTTGTTTTGTCGAGCAATTAGGATAAGGCCAACACTGTACCCTCTACCTCGATCTCAATTACCTCCACCTTAGGAGCTTCATAATTTGTCTTCATGGCTTTTTTAATTTGATTGGTTCTAGACTTTAAGTTTGTCGAATAATTAGGACGACTGCAACACTGTACCTTCGATCTCGATCTCAATTACCTCCACACAAGGAGCTTCGTAATTCGTCTTCATAGCTTTTCTAATTAAATGGGTTCTAAATTATAATCTTTCACTCCAATTTTCAAGGTAAGAACCCATTATACCCTAAAATTGTAGTATTTTCATAACTACAAAATTATAATAAAAAGTTCTAAAAGCCAAAATTTTAGTCAGTTAAAAAAATACCTTGAGCGTTATTTCGGATCGGGGTCCGCAATTATATATGGGTTTTAGTGGCTGAGTAGTTTAACAAAAATACCCAAACAAGGCTATTGGGGGATAAATATATATCTGATCTCTCCTTGGTGGCGCGAGGGGGCCGAACTGTTTCTATCGAATGTCGACGATCGGGCCGAGTTGAGTGCCGTTTCGCGCATACATTCGTCCCCTCCACTTTGAACCTTGGCGGCGATCACCTCTCCGCTATTGTTGACCGTGATGTTGACAACAACCTCTCCACCCCCCTCGCAGCGATAGGCCGGGATGATTAGGTTGCGAGCGTGTCGGAGTGGGTTGTTGAGCGAGAACGAAACGGTGACATTGCCCTGCACCTTTCGGTCTTGAAATGTCTCGGCCTCACCCTCGTTGCCCTTTTTCGAACGCAGAGCATCTGCTTGGGCCAACCCCTCCTCATACTCTCGTCGATTCTCGGCCATGCGCCTTTGGGCCTCCTCGGCGGAGTTGTTTAGCTCCGAGACCTTGGTGCCACGGTCATCTTGGACATGTTCGTTCGAAGCGTTTTCGTTGGAGGTGGTGTTGCGCACGGAGTTCCAGTCGAATTGCTCTTTGCTCTTGACCTCCTCCTTGAGTTTATCACGGATCTGTTCGAGCTCGGCGAGGTCGTTGAGATCTATATACATACCCTGAGAGTGCGGTTTGACACCCACGACGATTTTAGACGATACAAAGACGATCGCCACAACCAGATAGATCGTCAGAGTTACACACAACCCAACTCGGTGATTGTAAGCCCACTCGCCTAGGTCCGTTTTGCGTTGTTCAAAAGGGAGTCTAATACGAGGTTTTTTAGTGCTATTTTTACTATTTTGGGGTGTCATTAAGCAATGTTTATAATTTTATAGGTGCAAAAATAACGTTTTTTAATCAAAAATTAGTAACTTCGCAACCAAAATAAACAACCATATTTTGTTATGTCAACAAAACAACATACACTAAAATCACCTATTTGCTTCAATGGCAAAGGTTTACACACAGGCGCTGTGGTTACAATGAATGTCACTCCAGCACCAGTTAACTATGGAATAGTATTCAAGAGGGTTGACCTTGAGGGGGCTCCCGAGATACCTGCTCTATGTGATTATGTAGTAGATACTTCTCGCGGAACGACAATCGAGAGGTCGGGCGTTCGTGTATCGACAATCGAGCATATCCTCTCGGCGCTTTGGACTATGGGGGTCGATAATTCAATTATCGAGATAAATGGTTGCGAGACCCCGATCATGGATGGTTCGGCGCGCGAGTATGCAGCAGCAATCCTAGAGGTTGGTCTCGAGGAGCAAGCCGCAGAGCGTCAGTTCTATAACGTTAGCGAGAAGAAGAGCTTCAGAATCGAGGATAAAGGTGTCGAGATCACGATCTATCCAGATGACTGCTTCTCGGCTTCGGTGCTTGTGGATTACAACTCTAAGGTTATAGGAAACCAATATGCAACATATATCCCCGGGGATGACTATGCAGCCAAGATCGCATCGTGTCGTACGTTTGTCTTTGCTCACGAGTTGGAGCCACTTCTCAATGCCAACCTAATCAAGGGTGGCGATTTGGACAATGCTATCGTGATCGTTGAGGGCGAGATGTCAACCGAGAAGCTCGATAGATTGAAAAAGGTTTTCAATAAAGAGAATATTGAGGTTACGGGTGGCTACATCAACAACTTGGAGCTTAGATATCCAAACGAGATTGCGCGTCACAAACTCCTTGACCTGTTGGGTGACTTCGCACTGTTGGGCATGAGAATCAATGGCCGTGTGTGTGCTACACGTCCCGGACACTACGCCAATAGCGAGTTTATGATGGCTATCCGCAAGGAGCTTCGTAAGGGTGGTGAGCGTCCACGCTTTAAGTATGACTGCAACAAAGAGCCAATATACGACATTAACGCGATCCGCAAAATGTTGCCACACCGTCCGCCATTCTTGTTGGTAGACAAGGTTTTTCATGTCGATGAGAACTCGATCGGAGGAATCAAGAATGTAACCATGAACGAGCCATTCTTCGTGGGTCACTTCCCCGAAGAGCCTGTTATGCCGGGTGTGTTGATGGTCGAGGCGATGGCCCAGTGTAGCGGAATTTTGGTGTTGTCGAAGATCGAGGATCCCGAAAACTACTCGACCTACTTTATGAAGATTGATGGTGTGAAGTTCAAGAAGAAGGTTGTTCCGGGCGATACGCTCCAGTTCGAGCTTCGCTACACAGCACCTCTGCGTCGCGGAATAGCCTCTGTCGAGGGTAAAGCATTTGTGGGAGATACGTTGGTTTGCGAGGCAACAATGATGGCACAAATAGTAAAAAATAAAAAATAATAACTTATATCTTTTGAATACCGCTTAAGGTGGGGGTAAAGTATAACAATACGAAAATAATAGAAAATTTTTCTAACCTAAATTTGCATAACAATATGATAAGTGATAGAGCCTTTGTCCACCCCGATGCTAAATTGGGTAAAAATGTAACAGTAGAGCCTTTTGCATATATTGCAGGAGATGTTGTTATTGGTGACGATTGTTGGATCGGCCCCAGTGCCGCTATCCACGATGGAGCACGTATCGGTAAGGGGTGTAAAATCCATACCGCAGCGTCGATCTCTTGTCTGCCCCAAGACTTGAAATTCTCGGGCGAGGCGACAACAGCCGAGATCGGAGACTATAATGATATTAGAGAGTATGTGACCATCAGTCGCGGTACTGCATCGAAGGGTAAAACGGTTGTTGGAAGTCATAACCTATTGATGGCATATGTACATGTCGCTCACGATGATGTTGTTGGAAGCCACTGTGTTATCGCCAACCGTGTCTCTTTGGCAGGTGAGGTTGAAGTGGGTGATTGGGCTGTTATAGGTGGTCATGTGGCTGTTCATCAATGGGTCAAGATCGGTGCTCACTCGATGGTGCAGGGTGGATCTATGGTAACCAAAGATATCCCTCCTTTTGCAACTGTGGGTGGCGAGCCTGTGCGTTTCTTTGTGGTTAACCGTTTGGGGTTGAGCCGCAGGGGCTTCTCGGCGGATCAGGTCACTGCTATTGGTGGCATGTCTAGGATTTTGTTCCAGAGCGGTTTGGATTACAACACAGCGTGCGATCAGATCGACAGCGAGTATCCACAAAGCGAGGAGAGAGATATGTTGGTAGGTTTCATCAGGGCATCGCAAAGAGGAGTCTGTAAGCCAGCGTCGGTTTAGGGCGGGGCAAGGGTCAAAAAAAAGTATTTCGAGCGGAGATCTTAAATTGATTAAAATAACGCAGATAGCTAAAAAAATTGCATTAAATTTTGTTGGTAGCATTTTTTTATCTATCTTTGCACAAACGGGATAGGGGGACGATTGAGTCTCCCTAATTTCGTAGTTATAAATAACTGGTTTATAGCCTCTTGTGGGTGAATGGCGGTTGTGTAGTAATTTTTAATGTATGATAGATTGCAAAAAGATAATTAGTTCGGCGGAGTTAAAGCTAGAGGGGACAGATATGTTTGTTGTGGGGTGCGTATGCTCTGCGGCCAACGATGTGGAGCTCACCGTAGATAGCGATACACATGTCTCGATCGACACCTGCATCATGTTGAGCAGAGCCATAGAGGCGGAGTTCGATCGCGAGGTTGAGGATTTCTCGTTGACGGTAGCTTCGGCTGGTATAGGTTCGGAGTTGAAACTTTTGAGACAATACCAAAAACTCGTGGGTGGATCGGTCGAAGTTTTGCTATTTAGCGGAGTGAAGATCACCGCTAAGCTAGTGGCTGTAGATGAGTCGGGTGTGACTTTGGAGTATACCCAAAGACAGACGATAGAGACCGCGTCGGGAAAGAAGAAGAAACAAGATGTGACCATCGAGGAGAGTTACACCTTCGAACAGATCAAATCGACTTGCGAATATATAGATTTTAAATAAAAGTGTCCGCCCTTTGCTGGGGGGGG
>JBCQUO010000075.1:0-8929 GCA_047173955.1 Rikenellaceae bacterium | reverse complement strand
ATCTCCATACTCGAAGCTACCTTTGCCATTGGAATGAGAATGATTAAGTCGCATTATGCTATCACTACAAGCATCTCGATCCTCACCAAAACAACCAACAATTTGCAAATTCAAAAAAGATCACTACCTTTGTATTAGTTATTTGAAAGATAAGTAAATCATAGCAAAACAAAGCAGTCGAGTAGTTTCTAAATCATTACCTATTCACTAATTCGCTATTTGCAAGTTGTTTGTTTTCAGGAAGTTATTCATAAGGGATAGATCTGTGAAGCACCCAAAGAGGTAAAGATCTCGAACCAACTCCATCGTTGGTTTATCAAATTTTGCATCTAAGAGTAGCTGTATTTCATCTTTGGTGAGATAGCCTCTTTCGACACTCTCTAATCCAATTTCATAATTAACGAATGGGTCTCTTACTATCCACCCATTATTCTGTGCAATAGTAATCATTCGACGTAGTGGCATCATATAGATCCAAACGGTATTGTGTGAACACCCTTTGTCGGTTCTGAGGAACAGCTCAAAGTCTGTAATAAATGCAGGGGTAAGTTCTTTGAGTGCTATATCACTGAGGCGATAGCGTTGTTTAATGAACTCCTCCAAATGATTATATACTGCACAATATTTTTTATAGGTCGTATTACTGCGAATCTTGCCTACTTGCTTGGCAAAATCCTCATTGTGCTGCGCAAAAATCTTCAGCAGTGTTTCGTAACGCATTTCAAGACCAAGAAAAGCATTTTTCACCTTCTCTGCGGTAACATAATTATCTCGATCGGCAATCTCTTGATATTTACTATTAACACCTACACGTATTTTGTCAAGGAAACGATTGGCTTCAAGAGCGACATTACTACGACCTATAAGACGACCTGTCTTTGTATCCCACAATTTAGGGTCTACATCTAATTTGCAACTGAACTGCGCAACCTGCCCATCGACTGTTACACGACACATCACAGGGACAAAACCACTCTTCTTTGGTGCGTTCTTTTTGAGGTAGAACAAAACCTTAAACGTACTTCTCATAACTCATTTTTTAAGTGTGTAAAATTATTACTTTATGAGTTATTTGTTGTTATGCAAAACATTGTGTTACAGGGAATAAAATCCCAGCGAGCTACAAATTTTCATTTCCAATAATATTTTCATATCTTTGTTCCGATATGGAATAAAACAAAAAACAGAATATTGCATCTCAATTTTAAGAAGGAATCAGCCACCAAATTTGTAGACTTTGATATTCTGACAAATTTTAGTGGTAACGATTTGGTAACGCAACTTTGTCGCCATTTGTCGTAAAGAGGTCTTTTCACTTCCTCGCATACGACAGACAAAATTTCAAAACCTTCTGATCCTCAATCAATCTACAATATTCTGCTCTTTTTTGTGTAATTCCGCATTTTTTTTACTAAAATTTATTGAGCCAATATCTCCGCCGCGATGTCGCATCCTTGACGCACCCTATCCGACATACTGATTCCACCCTTGATATTGCCCGCGAGTATCAACCCCTGATATTGGCGCTGCAAGGTCTCGATAGCCTCGAAACGCTCTTTGGAGTCAGCCCGATATTGAGGTATAGCTTTGGGATATACAAAGACCCTCAACACATCAATCTTCACACACGGATCATAACCCAAAAGCTCCTCCATCTGCCCGCGGACCAACGCCTCGATACGCTCTTGTGGGAGGTTGACCATATGGGGAGATCGCATACCTCCGAT
Source organism: Rikenellaceae bacterium (assembly GCA_047173955.1). Taxonomy (GTDB): domain Bacteria; phylum Bacteroidota; class Bacteroidia; order Bacteroidales; family Rikenellaceae; genus Alistipes. The sequence goes on along the minus strand of JBCQUO010000075.1, from coordinate 7,202 downwards.
AAAGAACGAGTATAGCTTGCCGCCTTGGGGAGCACGCCCATCGAAACAGTCCGACGGAAAGAGGATCCCCAACACCGAACGCTTCTCTTTGGAGGGGAACAACCCACCAAAAGCCATTAGTAATTTATCGTCGGGACAACCCACACCCACGCTCACCTGCACAACAGGGGCATACTCCAAACGAGTGATTGGCAACAAACTCTGCGAGTCGACAAAGGGCAAAAGAGAGTCCAATTCGTAGGCTCCACATGTTGTAACCACACTCTTTGCCTCGACCGTTTTGCGCTCTGCACCCAAGGTGTAACTCACACTAAAACCCTCGCGGATCTCCACATTTTGGGCCGAGAGGATTATATTCTCCGCCCCAATTTTTCGGGCCAAACCATCGGTTATACTCTGCAAACCTCCGCGAGCCGAGAAGATCTTCTTCGTCGCCTTTTTCTCTCTTTCGCTTTTGGGGAGTTTAGCTTTGGCCAACGATCCACGCACAAAACCGCCATACTCATTCTCCAAGTTATAGAGCTTTGGGAGTGCATATTTGGTCGTTAGGTTGTATGGATCACCTGCATAGATCCCCGAGATAAAGGGGTCTACAGCATAATCGACAAAGCTACGTCCCAATCTGCGCGCCGCCAGATCACCCACACTCTCGTTGGGGTCATCGCCCTTGCGTCTGAAGGGTTCACCGAGGACTCTAAACTTATCTGAAAGGGTAAAAAGTGGTGTGGTGATAGCGCTCAACAATCCACTAGGCAGCGGATGAAAACCTCGCCCCTTCCATATGAGTCGTCGCTGAGCCGCTGGGTTAGCTGTTTGGAGCTCCACCTCTGGCGACAAGTCCTCGAAGAGCTCCACAATTTCGGGGTTCGAGAGAACGCCTGTATTGGGGCCGCTCTCGAATGTAAAACCCGACTCACTATGGCTGCGGATCTGCCCACCCACGCGGTCTGTTTTCTCGACAACCAAAACACTCTTGCCCCCTCTTTGAAGGCGAAAAGCGGCGGTAAGGCCTGTGATTCCACCACCTATTATTACGACATCGTACTTTTTCATATTATATGCGAATAAGGCTTGAACTTTTTTTTGCCTTTTTTATACTTTACCCCACCCCTAAATCCCCTCCCAAGGGTGGGGACTTAGTCGCAAAACATCAGATTTGCTCCCTTAAGAGGTGCGAATCAAGGTTTGAATTCTCAAACCTTAATTCACATCTTATATTGGTTTGGAGTATGACAACGTATTATTTATCATCTTTTTATCGAGCGACGCGGCGACATTGCGCACAAAGGGTAACCCCTCGGTGGTCATCTCCAATAGTTGATCGCCAAACGAGATTAGCCCATCTTGCGTCAACTCCTCGAGAGACTCGATATTGTAATTTACCGCCCCCTTAACCTCCGCAACAGTTAAATCCAAATATGAAGCTACATCGCCCCACGTCACCGAATTGTTGCACATAAGGGTCTCTATAACCTCGCGCGCGATATACTCCTCGCGGCTCAGTCCATACCCTTTGATGGTGGCATACTCCCCACCCTCGATCATCTCGATATATCGTTTGGGCTCCTTGGCGTTTTGGGCGTAGGCCATCGCAAGTTGCGAGATTGCCGAGGCCCCAAAGGCGTATACTTGCCCCGTTGTACGACGCGTGCAGTAGCCTTGGAAATTGCGGTGTAACTGTCGGTTTTGGGCCGCAGCGTATAGTTCATCATCTTCGCGCACGAAGTGGTCCATGCCGATGGTTTTGTAGCCTGCGTCACGCAGCAGAGTCGATGCCACACCAAAGAGTTGATCTTTGAGCTCGGCACTCGGCAACCCCAACTTCTCCAAGAAGAGCTGCTGTTTGTTGACCCACGGCACATGCGCATAGGAGAAGGTCACCAGTCGATCGGGGTTGAGGGCTATTGCGCGGCTAATACTTTGCGTGAAGCCCTCGACACTTTGCAGGGGAAGTCCATATATAAAGTCCATATTCACCTTTGCCCCATGCGAGCGAAGGATCTCGAATATACGCTCCACTTCGACCTGCGGACCGCGACGATTCACCCCCTTCAAAACGGCAGGGTCGAAATCTTGAATTCCCAAACTAAAGCGGTTGAAACCAGCCTCGCACAGTCCTCTCCAATCCTGCTCGGTGAGGTAGGCTGGGTGGCACTCGATAGCAATCTCGGGAGAGTCGATAGTCTCGAAATCACGCATGAGGTGGTCGTTGAGGTCATGCAGATATTTGATCGGGATAGCTGTGGGAGTACCCCCTCCATAGTGGATTTGCGCGATCTTACGCCCTTTGCTGAGCATCGGCAGGATTGTGTCGATCTCTTTGTGAAGAGCCGCGATATAGCGCTCCAACTCCTCATCACCCCCATAGATATATGAGTTACAGCCGCAGTAGTGGCACAAGTGTCGACAATATGGGATATGGATATAAAACGAAATATGCTCCCCCTGCCAACTATTAGACTCCACGATCGCTCGATGATAGTCATCATGGGTGAAGGTGTCGGTAAAGTGGTTCGCTGGCGGATAGCTTGTGTAGCGCGGCACAGGAACATTATATTTTTCTATAAGAGAGCTTTTCATGCGAATAATAGCTTTTAAAAATTTATACAAATTTGCACCTTTTTATCCGATAAACCAAATTTAGATCGCATTATCCTCATAAATAAGGATTGTGAGAAGATATTTTTTGAACGACCTTTGCACTATAAATTAAAATTTTTTTTTAAGCACAACACTATCATGAAAAAAATTCTCCTCACACTATCAGCTTTCGCTGCCGTCGCGTCGATGGCCAGCAACGCCAACGACTCGCTACACTACAGCGTCATAGACATCGACGCTGTGTCGGTCACAAGTTTTAAACAGATCGAGAAAAGCAATGTCGCGGCATCATCCTCGATAGTGAATAGCGTGCAGCTCAAAAATTTCGAGATGCCCAACATCAAAGATTTTAGCGCCGTGCTACCAAATTTTTTCATGCCCGACTATGGATCGAAGCAGAGCTCGCCGATCTTTATTCGCGGAATCGGATCTAAGCTCTACAGCTCTCCCGTGGGGTTATATATTGATGGTGTGCCGCACTTCGAGAAGTCGGCCTTTGATTTCGATTTGGCCGACGTGAGCCGAATAGAGCTTCTGCGCGGACCTCAAGGAACTCTCTATGGGCGCAATACCGCTGGAGGAATAATCAATATCACCACCCCATCACCCATGGATGTGCAATACACTAGCCTTAAACTCAGCTACGCCAACCAAAACGACATTCAGGCGATGGTGTCGAGCTACAATAAGTTGGGCGACAAGTTTGGATTGTCTGTGATGGGTAACTATCGCAGCCACGATGGTTACTTCGAGAATATATACACGGGCGAGAATGCCGATAAATTGAGTAGTTTTTTGGGACGCGTGGCAGTTGTCTACAAACCCAACAACAGATGGCAGATGAGGCTCAACGCATCGTATGACTACACCGACCAAAATGGATACCCTTATGGACTATACAACGAAGAGACTGGCAAGGTGGAGGATGTGAACTACGACTTCCAGAGCCTATACCTCCGCGAGATATTGACCGCTGGATTCAATGCCAAATACACGGGCGAGAAATATAGCTTTAACTCGCAGAGTTCTTTCCAACGCATCGACGACAATCAAAAGATAGATCAAGATTTCTCGACCGAAGCGAGCGTATATGTACACCAAAAATCGACCCAAAACCTACTCAGCCAAGAGTTTACATTCAAATCCAACACAAGTTCAAGGTACCAACACATCACAGGTCTCTTTGCTTTTTGGCAGGGTAACGACAAATTGGTCCACGCCCACTATCTAAAGTACGACTACAGCACACCTAAGTATTACGATAGCCCAACAATGGGTGTGGCTCTATACCACCAATCATCGTTCGAGGTTACATCCAAGCTCACCGCTTTGGTGGGTCTACGCTACGACTACGAATATGCTGAGCAGGACTATCAAGCCTACAAACAGACAATTAGCGACCCTTCGGACAAAGCCCTCACAGGGTCGTTCAATAGCTATCTACACTTCAATCAGTTGACCCCCAAATTCACGTTGAAGTATGAGTTCAGCCCCCGAAGTATGTTCTACGGTTCGGTGACAAGGGGCTACAAAGCTGGTGGATTCAACACTACATTCCTCACCGACGACGAGCGCGCCTACGATCCAGAGCATAACTGGAACTACGAGATCGGCACAAAACAGAGCTTCTGGGATGGTAAATTGACCGCAGACCTCACACTTTTCTATATTGATTGGCAAGATCAACAGGTGTCGAAGCAGGTCGATGGATTGGGCTACATAATGCAGAATGCAGCACGTTCCGAGAGTAAGGGAGTTGAGGTATCGGTGATGGCTCGCCCAACAAACAACATCTCTATTTCGGCAAACTACGGATTCACCGACGCAAAATTCACCGATTACGTGAAGGATTCATCGACCGACTATTCGGGCAACTACTTGGCGTTGGTACCTCGCCACACAGCGTCATTGCAGGCGAGCTACACGTTCTATGACCTAAAACCCAACCTCAGCAGATTGATGTTCAGCGCAGGGGTCACGGGCGCTGGTAAGATCTATTGGGACGATGCCAACGAATATTCACAAGATTTCTACACGTTACTAAACTTCAAGGCGAGCGCCGAGATCAAAGAGAGGTTCACCGTGGAGCTTTGGGGCAAGAATATAACCAACACCGACTACGTTAGCTACATGTTCACATACGTAAATCAATATGCGCAGAGTGGAAAACCTACGTCGGTGGGTTGTTCTTTAATTTATAAATTCTAACTTTGTACCCACAAATACTTTAATCCATAAATAGATGTTCTCTAAATTTTTCAAGTTCGACAAGGATGCCACCCTCAATCTCGGTACATTCTTTATGTTATACATAGCCCAGAGTATCCCGATGAGCTTCTTCTCGACAGCGATTCAGGTTATGATGCGAGAGGCGGAGTTTTCATACTCGTCGATTGCCCTTTTGCAGATTGTCAAGCTCCCTTGGGTGTTGAAATTTATATGGGCACCTATAATTGACCGTAGCTGCGTGAAGTTGAGCGACTACAAACGAGCGATTATTTCGTCGGAGGTGGTCTACGCTGTGTTGCTGATTATCGTAGGACTTCTCGACACCACGGATGACTTCTATTTGATTCTCTGCTTGATCTTTATGTCTCTAGTCGCTTCGGCTACACAAGATATAGCCACCGACTCATTGGCGATGTTGTCGTTCAAGAACAAGGACAAAAGCCGCGTGAATAGCATGCAGTCGATGGGTAGCTTCGGAGGTGTGATTATCGGAGGCGGAACACTTCTTATTGTGTTGAACAAGTATGGCTGGAACGCTGTTTTGCACTGCCTAGCAGGCTTTGTGATTATAGCTCTGCTGCCGCTGATATTCAACCGCAAACTAACTATCGAGAAGAAAGAGCCCAAACAACGAGCCAAACTCACCGATTTCATTTGGTTCTTTAGTCGCAAGAAAATATGGCGACAGATCGGTTTCTTGGTCCTATACTACGCCAGCACAATTGGACTCCTCTCGATCCTTAGACCCTATATGGTCGACCTCGGTTACACCAAATCTCAGATCGGTGTATTGTTTGGAATCATAGGTTCATCGGCAGCATTCTTCAGCTCATTTTGTAGCGGAATCATAGTCCGTCGAATTGGAATCTTCAAGGCCCGAATAACCTTTGCTGCATTTAGTTTGCTCACAGCTCTCTACTTCTATGGCATCAGCTGGTTCGCCACCCCAACAACGATACTTATAACACTAGGTATCATCCTATTGTGGATCAGCTACGGATTCTCGACAGTCGTGGTCTACACCACCGCGATGAACTGCGTGAGAGAGGGTAAGGAGGGAACGGACTTCACCGTGCAGACCGTGATAACCCACTTTAGCGGACTCTTTATGGCGCTCCTTAGCGGTAAGGTTGCCGACAATATGGGGGTACACACGATGTTTGGATTCGAGGTGTTCCTCGCTACCCTATCTCTGATATACATACTTCTGATCTTCAAGAAGAGTGATAATACAGGAACCTTAACCACCAAAAAATGAGACGCAAAAGAATAATCGTTACAGCACCCGAGAACTACTCGCGTCGGGTCCAAGAGGCTCTCGCTCGACGTGCTGAGCAGACAAATATCGAAGCCACATATCTTCCTCTAATCTCCACCACGAGATTAGAGGATTTGTGCTTAATGGAGAGGTTTTTGGATGAGGTTGCGAAGTTCGATTATATTATCTTCTGTTCACGCAAAGCCATAGAGTGCTTTGCGGAGTATGTGGCTGAGCTAGGTGTTATCCTACCCAAAAGTGTAGGCTACTGCGCCATAGGCAAAGACAACGAGGCTCTGAAGCAATATCTCAATATTGACCCTTCGTTTATCGCCTCGGAGCCTAGCCCTCGAGGGATAGTCAATTGGTTAGAGCAGAGGGGCATAACCGACAAAAGGGTCGCTGTATTGGCCCCGATAGTGAGAGGTTTGCAGACTCCCGACACAGTGCCGATGTTTGTAGAGGGGCTCAAGGAGATTGGCATGGATGTACATGAAGTAGGATGCTACATAACCCAAGGGTGCGAGGTTACGACAGAGCTACAATCTATTGTCGCCACAGCCGATGGAGTAGCTTTTTGCTCGGGGACCGAAGTAGATCAATTTATTCGCAGCGTAGGGTTAGAGGCTACACAACACCTCACCACGATGTTTTTTGGTCCCTACACAGCTAATTATGCCCGAAAACTAGCTATCCGCGCCGACCTCATAAACCAAAACTTCGAGAATTTCGATCAGTTCATCACCAATATCGAAGATTACTTCCGCCTCTTGCGATAGCGTCGACGACTGTATGCCGTATAGCGCTGATAGAGGTAATAGATTATTATACCCAGAGCGGTAACCACAATCACAGCGATCATACCTCCACTGAGATTATCGCCCTTGACCGTGGCCCACATAATCATCATCGCTTCGGTACGCTCTCCAAAATCTCGCGACATAGCACACCTCTCTATAACCGACACATCGGGGTACTGAATATGGTCCACCCTCACGCTATCTGCCTCGGGGCCAAATAGGTAGCTTAGATCCGAATAGTTATCAATCTCCTCGTCGTCTATTGCCTCCAAAATCTCGGGGGTCGCCACAGCGGTCACATATCCGATCTCGTA
>JBCQUO010000074.1:0-9144 GCA_047173955.1 Rikenellaceae bacterium | reverse complement strand
CCATCATTCATCATTCACCATTCACCATTCACCATTTATCATTTATCATTCACCATTAATCTCGTCATTGCGGACTCCGATCCGCAATCCCTAGCGAAACATTGCACGGCCGATGTAGAGATTGCGGCTCGGGGCCGCAATGACGTATATGCGGATTACCATCATTTATCATTGACCATTCATCATTAACCATTCACCATTCACCATTTATCATTTATCATTAACCATTACAGCTTCTTGCTTAGTGTTAAAATGGGTATTAGAATGGCATACACAAATCGGCTCGAAATCAACCCCATAGCGAGGGTTCAAAAAAAGTTAGTGTTAATTTGTAAATAAGTTTTGAATGTTACAGATATATTTATACCTTTGTTATACCGACACCAAATATAAACTAATAGGAGGGTTACCACCCCACCTTAAAACTAACTAATAGAACTTTAAAAATGACAATAGAAGCTAACCACTCACTATCTGTCGACTGTGTTATATTGGGCTTTAATGGCTCGGAGCTTAAGGTTCTACTCATCGAGAGCAAAGAACATGAGCGACGAAACAAGCTGCCCGGAGGGATGATTCTCGAGAACGAGACTCTGCCCAGTGCCGCGCAACGCATACTCTCCAATATGACTGGTCTCAAGGGTATTTACCTAAAACAGACTTCAATCTACTCCGACCCCAATCGAGTCGCAGAGAATGATCTGCGATGGATAAATCGCAACCATGGGGTCGATAGCAATCGAATAGTTACGGTGGGATACTATGCGCTCCTTAAACTCAACCACACGACGATTCGCCACACGACAAGTAAAGGGGCGCATTGGAGTTCGATTGAGAATGCGACAAATCTGATGATGGATCACAACTTGATCCTCAAAGATACGCTCTCGATCTTGAAGTCAGAGATCATGAACTCTCCGATTGCCTTTGAGCTTCTCCCTCGCCAATTCACCATCCGCGAGTTACAGAATCTTTACAGCGCGGTATTGGGTGTTGAGATCGACAAGCGCAACTTTAGGAAGAAGATATTGGGCTCGGGGCTGCTGATAGCTACGGGCAAAAAAGAGGTGGGGGTGGCCCATAAACCTGCGGAGTACTTTATGTTTAACCACACGGAGTACAAAAAAAGCGTGAAGGGGAGGTTAAAATTAGCATACCTTTAAACAAAAAAATATAAAATATTATGTATAGCTTAGGAATAGATATAGGTTCATCATCGGTAAAAGTTTCGCTGATGGACATCACAACAGGCGAGGCACTTTCGTCGGCTACAAACCCATCTGTAGAGATGCCTATCGAGGCGCTCGAGAGCGGTTGGGCAGAGCAATCGCCCGAGATGTGGTGGGAGTATGTGAAGGAGGGAATCCGCATGGTGGGCAAACAGTTCTCTTTGGAGGAGGTTCGCTCGATCGGTATCACATATCAGATGCACGGACTCGTTGTTGTCAACAAGGAGGGTCGACCTCTTCGCAAATCAATCATATGGTGCGACTCGCGCGCTGTGGAGATCGGAGCCGAGGCTTTGGAGGCTTTGGGAGGTGAGTTCTGCTTGGAGCACTTATTGAACTCTCCGGGTAACTTCACGGCATCTAAATTGGCGTGGGTCAAGAGAAACGAGCCCGAGTTGTTTGACCAGATCTATAAGGCTATGTTGCCGGGTGATTATGTTGCGTATCGCTTGTCGGGCCAGATGTCGACAACCAATTCGGGACTTTCGGAGGGTATACTTTGGGACTTCAAGGAGGAGAAGATCGCAGGTTTCGTGGCTGATTATTATGGTATCCCACTCGAGATGTTTGCCGACATCAAACCTTCGATTGGAGTTCAGGCATTCACAAGCGACGATATGGCCAATGAGTTGGGAATCCACACGGGCACCCCTATCTCGTATAGGGCCGGAGACCAACCCAACAACGCCTTCTCGTTGAATGTGATGGAGGCAGGAGAGATCGCAGCCACTGGAGGAACAAGCGGTGTTGTATATGGAGTCATCGACACCCCCAAAGCAGATCCACTCTCGCGCGTGAATCCATTTATACATGTCAACCACACGGCCGATGCGCCACGCTATGGAGTGTTGTTGTGCATCAACGGAACAGGAATTGCCAACGCGTGGGTACGTCGCAACTTCGCCCCCAATGTGGGCTATAGCGCTCTCAACGATATGGCCGCAGAGGTCGAGGTCGGAAGTGGAGGCGTTGTGATGCTTCCATTCGGAAATGGAGCGGAGCGCATGTTGGAGAATCGCTACACAAAGAGCGAGTTCGTGGGCATTGACCTCAATATCCACTCTTTGGGACATATCCTTCGCGCTACGCAGGAGGGTATTGCATTCTCGATGAGATATGGAATCGACATTATGCGCGAGATGGGTCTTAATGCCAATATCATACGTGCAGGCGAGGCTAACCTATTCCTTAGCCCACTCTTTAGGCAGACGTTATCGACTCTGTGCGACGTGACCATCGAGCTCTACAACACCGACGGTGCGTTGGGTGCAGCGCGTGGAGCGGCACTTGGTGCAGGGTTCTATGCCAACCGTGAGGAGGCCTTCAAGTCGCTCAAAAAGTTGCAAAGCATAACACCTATCGAGGGCGACAAAGAGGCTCTGGAGGCTGCATACACAAAGTGGAAAGAGGAGCTAGAGAGACAGTTATCAAAATAAAACAAATAGTATATAATAAACCTAAAAATCATTAAAATTATGGCACAGAAGGAGTATTTTCCATCGGTAAAAAAGATTCAATTTGAGGGCACAAGCTCTAAGAACGCATTGGCATTCCGCTACTACGACCCAGAGAAGGTTGTTTACGGACGCAAGATGAAAGATTGGTTCAAGTTCTCAATGGCTTGGTGGCACACATTGTGCGCTGAGGGAGGCGACCAGTTTGGTGGTGGAACAATCAAACAAGCATGGAAAACAGGCGAGTCAGCTTTGGAGGCTGCTAAGGCTAAGATGGACGCTGGTTTCGAGTTCATGCAAAAAATCGGTATCGAGTATTACTGTTTCCACGATATCGACCTTATCGACGAGGGTGCATCTGCTGAGGAGTATGAGGCAAACCTTAAGGCTATCGTTGCTTACGCAAAGGAGAAACAAGCTCAAACAGGTATCAAGTTGTTGTGGGGTACAGCAAACGTATTCTCTAACGCTCGTTATATGAACGGTGCATCTACAAACCCAGATTTCAACACAGCAGCTCGCGCAATGTTGCAAATCAAAAACGCAATCGACGCAACTATCGAGTTGGGTGGCGAGAACTATGTATTCTGGGGTGGCCGCGAGGGTTATATGAGCCTTCTCAACACCGACATGAAGCGCGAGAAACAACACCTTGCTACAATGCTTACGATGGCTCGCGACTATGGTCGTTCAAAGGGCTTCACAGGTAACTTCCTTATCGAGCCTAAGCCAATGGAGCCTACAAAGCACCAATATGATGTCGACACAGAGACTGTAATCGGCTTCTTGAAGGCTAACGGACTAGATAAAGATTTCAAGGTAAATATCGAGGTTAACCACGCTACACTCGCAGGTCACACATTTGAGCATGAGTTGCAATGTGCTGTAGATGCAGGTATGTTGGGTTCTATCGACGCTAACCGCGGAGATGCTCAAAATGGCTGGGATACAGACCAATTCCCAATCGACATCTGCGAGATCACACAGGCGATGTTGGTGATCCTTCGCGGTGGAGGCATCCAAGGTGGAGGTACAAACTTCGACGCTAAGATCCGTCGTAACTCTACAGACGCAGAGGATCTATTTATCGCACATATCGCAGGTATGGATATCTTCGCTCGCGGTTTGGAGTGCGCAGCAGCTATGTTGGAGGAGTCTCCATATGAGTCTATGCTAACTGAGCGTTACGCTTCTTATGACTCAGGTGTTGGTGCTCAATTCGAGGCTGGCGAGATGACCTTGGAGGCTGTTGCTGACTACGCTCGTGCAGCAGGCGAACCACAACAAATCAGTGGCAAGCAAGAGCTTTATGAGGCTATGTTGAATATGTATATCTAAGCCTATTCCGCTGTGTGTAAAGGCCGTTAGTTGCTGTTGCTTATTGCGCGCGCGGAAGTTCACCTTCAGTGAACATATAATATGAAAGAGGTACCACAAACCTAGAAAGTAAACTTTCGGTTTGTGGTACCTCTTTTATATTACCCCTTTCAGGGGTCCGCGCGCGCAACACCCTCACCTACCAAGTATCACACCTTCATTTTTTTAATTTTCATATTTTTCCCCACCCCCAAACCCCCTCCCTAGGGGAGTGGGCTTAGTCGCAAAACATTGGTTTTGCTCCCTTAGTTCACCATTTATCGTTGACGATTGATTCCGTCATTGCGGCCTCCGAGCCGCAATCTCCACCTCAGTCGTGCCATGTTTCGCTAGGGATTGCGGCTCGGAGGCCGCAATGACGATTAAGCGTTCTGAATTCTGAGTTATGAGTGGTGAGTAGTGAATGGACTAGATCAAACGCACTCTCTATATACCTGTGATTTTCTTTATCTCAGAGAGTTTATTGAGGGCCTCGAGAGGGGTTAATTCATTTATATTGAGTCCTTTGATTTGGTCTCTTATCTGAATTAGCACGGGGTCATCCAACTGAAACATTGAGAGTTGGAGATTAGGCTGAGAGGCGTTCCCCTCGGGTTGGGCAGCAGGGATTTGGGGCGATGAGGTTGATACATCGCAAGATCCATACGCCTTTTCGAGGCTCACCAAAACTTCGTTGGCACGTCTCACAACCGACTCTGGCATACCTGCTAGGCGCGCCACATGGATTCCGAAAGAGTGTTCGGAGCTTCCTCTTTCGAGCTTACGCACAAAGACAATTGTATTGTCAACCTCCTTGACGCTCACGTGATAGTTCTTAACGCGCGCGCACTGCTGCTCCATCTCGTTAAGCTCATGGTAGTGAGTTGCAAAGAGGGTCTTGGCGCGCGCTGATGGGTGGTTATGGAGATACTCAACCATCGACCACGCTATAGAGATTCCATCGTAGGTACTTGTACCGCGCCCGATCTCATCCAAAAAGACAACACTTCGACTCGAAATATTGTTGAGGATAGAGGCCGACTCCAACATCTCGACCATAAATGTAGACTCTCCCTGTGAAATATTGTCTGAGGCCCCTACGCGAGTAAAGATCTTATCGACAACACCTATTTTGGCCGATGCGGCTGGAACAAAAGAGCCAATTTGGGCCATCAAAATTATAAGGGCTGTTTGGCGCAGGAGGGCCGATTTACCCGACATATTGGGCCCCGTAATCATTATGATCTGCTGCTCATCGTCGTCCAATGTCACATCGTTGGGGATATATTTTTCACCCACAGGCAGAAGGGTCTCGATCACAGGGTGGCGACCAGCTTTGATCTCTATGCGCGTTGTGTCGTTGAGCGTCGGACGCACATATCGTCTCTCGAAGGCCATGCGCGCGAAGGATTGCAACACATCGAGACGTGCGACACTCTGTCCATTGCGCAAAATATCTCTTAGCGAGAGGGTTATATACTCCAACAGCTGCGTGTAAAGATGCTGCTCGATAGCCATAATTTTCTCCTCAGCACCCAAGATCTTCTCCTCATACTCCTTGAGTTCGGCAGTGATATATCGCTCGGCCGAGGTGAGGGTCTGCTTGCGGATCCACTCCTCGGGGACCTTATCTTTGTGGGCGTTGCGCACCTCGATGTAGTACCCAAAGACATTGTTGAAGCTGATTTTGAGCGAGGTGATACCAGTACGTGCGATCTCGCGCTCTTGGATATCGGCCAAAATACTCTTTCCGTGAAGGGCTATTCGTCTCAGGTCGTCGAGCTGAGCATTCACCCCCGAGGCGATGATACCCCCCTTTGCGATTTGGTTGTGCACAGGGTCGGGATAGAGCTCCTCGCTGAGTTTGCGGTATAGCTCGGGCATAGGGTTCAGCTCTTGTGCCTCACGATGCATGATATCTGCATCGGTCGACTCGAAGAGCGCCTTTAGATTTTCGATCGCACGCAAGGACTCTTTGAGTTGCAAGAGTTCACGAGGGGTGACTCTCTGGGCTGCAATACGCGAGGCGCACCTCTCGAGGTCGCTAATGAGCGAGACATGATCTTGGACACACTCCGCAAATTCGCGATCCATTACCAGATGACTCACAACATCTTGCCTGCGAGACAATCGCTCCACATCGCGGATAGGAAGAGATATCCACCTGCGCAACAGACGACCACCCATAGGGGTGCGCGTGCGATCTATGACATCCGAGAAGCTCCCCTTGGTCATATTTCCATTCGAGGTGAAAAGCTCCAAGTTTCTGATCGTGAAGCGGTCGATCCACACATGCTCCCCCTCGTCGATTCGCGAGATAGAGGAGATATGGCCATTGAGCTTATGCTCGGTGAATTCAAGATAGCTAAGGATTGCACCTGCGGCCGAGATCGCATCGCCCATTTTGTCGACTCCATACCCCTTGAGCGAAGTTGTCGAGAATTGCTTACAGAGCTTCTCGCGATTGACATCCTCGGAGAAGAGCCACTCATCGAGCTTATAGGTGTAGTGCTTGGAGCCGAAAATGTCGCGAAACTTATCGTCGTTGCACCTTGCATACAATATCTCTTTGGGGGAGAAATTGGAGATCAACTTATCGACATAGATCTGCGACCCCTCGGCACAATAGAACTCACCTGTCGAGATGTCGAGAAAAGCAACACCCAGCTTCTTGGGGCCAAAATGGAGCGCTGCGAGGTAGACATTCTCCTTGGCATTGAGCGCATTATCTTCGAGTACGACACCCGGAGTCACCAACTCCACGACACCTCGTTTGACCAATCCTTTGACCTTTTTGGGATCCTCCAACTGCTCGCAGATAGCCACGCGCACACCGGCCCTAACCAATTTGGGGAGATAGGTGTCGATCGAATGGTAGGGGAAACCAGCCAGCTCCACATAGCTCGCCGCACCATTTGCACGTCGCGTGAGGGTGATACCCAAAATCGAGCTTGCGGTGATCGCATCCTCGCCAAAAGTTTCGTAGAAATCCCCAACCCTAAACAACAATACCGCATCGGGGTGTACCGCCTTGATGTTGTAGTACTGCTTCATCAAGGGGGTCTCTACATATTTTTTCTCTACTTTATTTGCCATATATTTTTATTTTTTTTCATCTTGTTTACCGCCCTTGGCTCCTCCTACACCTCGATCTCGCGATACTGTCGCGGAGAGAGCCCCGTGTATCTTTTGAAATATTTACCAAAAACCGAAATATCGGGGAAACTAAGCGCTTGGGCTATCTCCTGCACACTCATCTCCGTGGCTCGTAGTTTTGTTTGGGCATCTATAATCACCATCTGCGCGATTATGTCGGTCACCTTTTTGCCCGTCACCTTGCTCACCGTAGTGCTTAGATGTTGGGGCGAGATACGCAGCAGGTCGGCATAGAACGCAGGGCTTCGTTGCGTCGGGTAGTGCTTAACAATCTGTTGTACAAGGCTCTTGACAATCTCCGCTCCTCTGTTTCCACTCCCCAACTTTATATCGTTCACCTTGTAGTAGCCACCAAGCCCGCTGAAAAGGGAGTGCAAAACAGTGGTCACAAATTCACTATTGTAGCTCAGATCCTTGATCTTGTTTGCCTTGATGAGGATCACCACATACTCCTTGATAAGCGCCGCCACCTTTGCGTCGAGCTCCAACATCGGAGACTCAAGTATAAAGTGCAGGTGGCGAATGAGCGACGAAAAGATATAGGTTCGATTCATGAGCTTCTGGTCGAACGCCAAAAGGTAGAGTCGACAATTCTCACTTTGCTCCGTAACGTGTATATAACTATTTGGTAATATGGTTATTATACGATTGGGAGTCAACACATATTCCGACATATTGGTTATGAGCCGACACTCACCCCGACAGCACAACACAAAAAGATATGCGGAGGACTGCAACGGCTTGGAGTATGTCTTTAACATCTCGCCTCGCGAATCAATCTCCGCAATAAAAATCTTATCGGGATGTGGGTGGTAGGTGGGAATTGTGTACTTCTTCATCAGACTTGTTATATTTCACTCAGCTCTCGCCCAACAAAAATAGTACATTTATTACGGAATAACAAAGTTTAACCTTAAAATTTGACCAGTCGGGTAATAATTATTTTACCCTACTTAACTACACGAAATTTAAGATTACCGACACACAAAGATTTTGCAAACCTCAAATAAAACATTATATTTGCGATAGGAGACTATTGCAAAACGTTTGTTTTGCTCCGAAAAAGAGAACGTTGATAGGTGGATGTAATTTTAAAGATGGCGTAGAGGTCTGTGAGGGAGCGTACTTAGCGTACGTGACCGATCAGAGCTCTACGCTATATTTGAAATTTCGCCGCCTTGCAACGGTCTCAATAGTGGTCCGTGGTAGATCCGCAACAATTTAGACAAACTACAAAAGTATGAAAATTACAATTTTAGGCCCTGCACACCCCTATCGCGGTGGTTTGGCATCCATAATGCAGACGATGGCATACGAATTTCAGAGTCGTGGCGACGAGGTCAATATAGATACTTTTTCGCTCCAATACCCCGAATTCCTATTCCCCGGCAAGAGCCAAACAGTCGATAGCGACCCACCCAAAGGGCTGACTATCAAACGTTGCGTGAATACAGTGAACCCATTTAACTGGATCCGCGTGGGGCTTCGTCTGCGTCGCGAACGTCCCGACTTCGTGCTCTTTAAGTATTGGACCCCATTTATGGCCCCATGCTTCGGGACAATAGCTAAACTCGCGCGTTCGAATGGCCACACAAAGGTCATCTGCCAAATTGATAATGTCGAACCCCACGAGCACCATATCATCGACCGCCCATGCAACCACTACTTTTTGGGGTCGGTGGATGGCTATGTCTATATGTCCGAACAGGTTCACTCGGAGCTCAAAGCATATAGTTCGAGCCCAGCTATATTCTCGCCCCACCCGATGTTCGAGAACTTCGGCTCGCGCGTCGACCGAAGTGAAGCGTGCAAAAAAATCGGCCTCGACCCCAACTTCAACTACGCGATGTTTTTTGGACTCATTCGCGACTATAAGGGGCTTGACCTGCTGATTAAAGCGTGGGGGGAGCTCAAAAAATCGGGCAAGAGTGAGGGCAAGAAGCTGCTTA
>JBCQUO010000006.1:0-49764 GCA_047173955.1 Rikenellaceae bacterium | reverse complement strand
ATCTCGGCTTTTTCAAAGCCGATAACCTGCGTTTTGGATAAGAAAAATAATATGAACCAACCTGAAAATAAGAATTTTTCTTATCCAAAACTCAGGTTTGTAGTTGTGGTATGGGTCTGCCCTCACGCCGGGCGGGCGCACAGCAAGCTGTGATTTATTATCCTTGCGCTTTTGTTGGGGCCGCGACTTTAAGTTCACCTTCAGTGAACGTTTAATATAAAAAGAGCGTCTCGAACCTTGAAAGTAAGCTTTCGGTTCGAGACGCTCTTTTTATATTATTCCCCCGTTGGGGGAATCCAAGTCGCGGCCCCACCCCAAGGCGAGGGTGAAAATAATGGTCAATGCTTAATGGTTAATGGTCAATGATTAATGGTTAATGGTCAATGATTAATGGTTAATCATTCATCATTCACCATTCATCATTCACCATTAGTTGATGGGGCGAGTATCAGACTCTCGCCCACCTCAAAGTCGCTAAGTGGGCAAATTAGTGAGTGGTCCTTGGAGGTGTCGCCCGAGCCGAAATCGAAATTGTCGGAGGTCGAGAATGTGAGGTGGGGCCCTTTGCGGAAGCCGAACTTCGCGTAGTAATCAATGAGCCACTCCTCGCTGGGGATAAGTATAGCGGCTATGAATCCCTCCTCCTCGATCTTCTTCATTGCAGCCTTCATCAACATCGACGCATACCCCTTGCCGCGACACTCGGGGTGGGTTGCCACACCATATATATATGCTATGTGCCCTTCGTCGCACTCCATATCGACGATATGCACCATCGAGAGGTATTGGTTCGTGGGGTCGGCAACATAGACCATCCCTTTGAGCGAGAAGTATTTTTGGATAAAATGATCTATAAATCTATCCTCGTCGCCAAAGACGATCTTCCATAATTTTTTGCACTCCGCCTCGTGGCTATGCAGATATATCGCTGTATACTTGACCTGTAGCTCGGAGGGGTGGTACGAAAGTTTAGACTTACGAAGCCCCCCGATCCCCATATCCTCCTCGCGATTTATGTGGGTGAACTGCTGTGGCAGACTCTGGGCAAAGAGTTTATTGATAGCGGAGTAGATACCCACAAATGAGGTGTCGCACTTCTCGATGTGAGTGCAAAAAGTAGTTGGATTGATTGCCGATCCATAGGTGAAAGCTACGACTGCGCCATCTATCACAATGACTCCGCCATCGAGCCCCAAGCGGTCGAAATTATCTAGCGCGCGTCCTATTGCATCCACCTCGGGCGAGGGGGTAGATATATCCTCACCGCGCTCCTCTCTCCACTTTTGGCACAACGCCAAACACCCCTCATGGTGTTGAGGGGTGAGGGTGTGGTACTCATAGTTATATAACTTCTCGAATTGATTGATATGGTTGCGCTTGGGCTGATATCTTTTGCCCGTGATCTTTTCGAGCTTTTCGCGCAGGTAGATATAATCCTCGTAGTCGCGATCGGAGTAAAAAGCGAAGTTGTTGTGGTGCACCGCATCGAGCGACATGCGCCCCTCCTCGGTGAGTCCGATTATTCGTAATCGCTGGCCATTGGAGTGTGCATCTTTGGCTAGCTCGGGGATTATGCGTGCGAAGTTATGAGATCCATCGCACCTAATGGGTTGCATGTATCCCAGCTCCTCGCCGCCATTGATCCTAAAGCGGATGATTAGGTAACCTTCGAATATCGCCCACGCGCTATCGAATGTTGTTTGCCAACAATACATATTGGCAAACGAAAGATCACAGTTGCGAATACCACTACAGTGGGTATATCGCTCTATCGTCTCTCTATCCGAAAGCTCTATGGGGCGGAACTCAATCATCCAGTAACCTATTATTCTTCGACCGCCTTAAGTGACATATCCAAAGACTTGATCTGGTGGGTGAGTGCACCCACCGAAATAAAGTCTACGCCACACTCGGCATACTCTCTGAGGGTAGCAAATGTGATGCCACCGCTCGACTCCGTTTGGCAACGTCCAGCGACCTTCGCTATGGCTTCGCGAGTGAGGGCAGGCGAGAAGTTGTCGAACATGATTCTATCGGCTCCACCTGCGGCAAATACCTCGTCGATGTCGGCCAATGATCTAACCTCGCACTCGATAGGGATATTCTTGCCCTTAGCTGCTAAATACTCTTTGGCTCCGCGTACGGCATTTTGTACACCTCCAGCAAAGTCAATATGGTTGTCTTTGAGTAGGATCATATCGAAAAGACCCATTCGGTGGTTATCACCACCTCCGATTTTAACCGCCATTTTGTCCAACACGCGCATGCCGGGAGTTGTCTTGCGAGTGTCGAGGATTGTGGTGTGTAGACCCTTAAGCTCGTCCACATAGACCGCCGTTTGGGTAGCCACACCGCTCATGCGTTGCATGATGTTGAGCAACACGCGCTCGGCTTGGAGTAGAGACTGCATACGTCCCGAGACGTAGAATGCTATGTCGCCACTCTTGACTCTATCGCCATCGTTGAGTATCTGCTCAAATGTCATATCTGGGTCGAGGCGATTGAGGACGATCTGAGCGATCTCGATACCTGCGATCACACCCTCCTGCTTGCAGAGAAGTTTCATGCGACCAACCTCTGATGAGGGGATGCAGCATAGCGACGTGTGGTCTCCATCGCCAATATCCTCTTTGATGCAGAGCTCAATTAGCTCCTCTACGAATGGTAGATATTCTGGTTTTATCATAGTTTATGCGAATTAAGGGTTGAACTATTTTCGTCTTTTATATATTTTTATACTTTACCCCACCCCTAAATCCCCTCCCAAGGGTGGGGACTTAGTCGCAAAACATTTGTTTTGCTCCCTTAAGTGGTGTGAATCAAGGTTTGAATTCTCAAACCTTGATTCACATTATTGTGTTTTTGAATTAGCCACAAAGTTACAATAAAAATGTTGGAAATGGAAATTTTATAACCTGCGTTTTTAGTTAGTGTAAAATTTAATAAAAAATTTTAGAGTTGTAAAAAAAATGTTACCTTTGTGGTGAGAAGTGTACTTTGCGGAGCTATGTGCTCAGAGGGGTATTTTTCTTGCAACCTAAACCAAACTACTATGAATAAAAATTTCCTAAGGGTCTTTGCGGCCTTTATGGTGTTGTTTGCTGTTACATCGACATATGCTGTTGAGTTCACAGAGAACACTCACCCACGTCTGTTGGTCAACCAAGCGGCAATCGAACATGGGCGAAAAAATATGCAAAAATATGATTGGGCGGCTCAAAATGCCGAGCAACTAATCAAATTCGCAGATGAATTTGTGGTGCCTAAGCGACGCGAATTTATCGTCAAGAGGGTCACTAAGCAGTGGCCAAGTATGGGCTATACCCCCCAAGGGGTGGAGGATATGTTCACTGTCGGTTTGGCGTGGACATTGACCCAGAAGACTGAGTATCTGGAAAAACTCAAAGGCTTTGTATTGGAGGCCAGTGACCCCGAAAAGGGATATATCCCTGTGGGTGCAGCGACCACAGGTGTCGAGGTGCACGAGGGTGGTTTCTTCTTCTACTTCACAGCGATCTGCGACATCCTATATAGCCAAGAGGGGCTCTTCACCGACAAGCAGAAGTCTCAGATCGAGGCGATGATGAGGGCTTACCTCGAAAAATCTAAGGACGATATGTCTCCCAACGGAATCATGAACCACCAAGCGAGCACAAATTCGGCTGCGGTGTTGGTGAGCATGTTCCTCCAAGATGAGGAGTATTACACACACTTTGTGGAGGCCGATGGAGGTATGATCGACCACATTGCCACTGGTTTTATGCCCGACGGATGGTGGTTCGAGGCGACGGTGAACTACTGTTACCTAGTGGCGGATATCTACTTTAGAATGGCTCAAGTGTTCCAAAACAACGGCATGGACCTTTATTATAAGAAGATCGAGGCGCGAGAGATGGATAAAGATTTCCACAACGCACCCGATGGTTTCACAGGCATGAAGTTCGCGGTGTGGGGACCTCAGAAACAATATCGTACATTGTATGATGTGGCGATGGCGCATATCCCAATGATGGACGAAAACGCGGTGGTGTTGGCGAGCAACGATAGCGGCACCAAGGAGCCCGATGTATTCTACGAGTTGGCCTACAAGGAGTATGGCGACAAGGAGTTGGCGTGGGTGTTGAGCAAAACAAAGCGTGATAGTTGGATCGCGTTGTTCTATGGCGAGGGTAAACTGCCCAAGGTGAGCGATCCAAGAACCAAGTCAGCTACGGTAGAGAATTTGGGAATCACAGCCCTTAGATCGCAAAACAAAGATAAGCAGGGCGAGGAGCAGTTGCAGGCGTATGTCAAATATGGCTCTCCCGGTGGATGGCATGGCCACTATGACCGCACATCACTTCAGGCGTTAGACAAATATGGACACAAATATTTCGGTACCGAGATGTGTTGGTTTGGCTATGGTTCGGCCCAATACAAAGAGTTGGTGCAGAGCACAGTGACCCACAATATGGTTATGGTCGATCAGCTCCAACAAGAGGCTGTCCCATCGACTCAACCAGTGTTCTATAGTGGCGATATGATGCAGTTGAGTCTGACCCAAACTCAGGCGCGTTGGAGACCAATACCACGCAACAATATTGACAAATTCCCACCATGGGATGATTTCGATTTTGTGACAGAGCCAATCCTTCAGCGCAAACTCTCGATCGTGACGGATGACTATTTGGTGATGGTCGATTTCGTTAAGTCGGATAAGGAGCGCGAGTATGACTGTTTGGTTCACCCTCTAGGGTTCAAGTCGGTTGAGGGTGCTCAAAAGGTAGGCGAGGTGTTGGATGTGGTATCGACAGATGAGATGTCGCCTTACAAATACTTCACAAATTGCCAATGGTACAAGGGCAGCGACAAGGGGGCTAACTTCAAGTTTAACGATAGTGGCTATGGTCTCGATCTACACCTCGTATATCCCCAAAGTGCCGACATCTTGTTTGCGGAGTACCCAACAACAGGCAAATGGAAAGAGGGTGAGTTTAAGAATAACCCCGAGCGTAGAACAGTTGCTATGAGGGTCAATGGCCGCGAGGCGACCTTTATTACGCTGTTGGAGCCATATCGCAAGGAGTCGGTAATTGAGAGCGTAGAGGCTCTGTCGGGAAGCGAGATCGTGGTTACATTGAAGTGCGGAACGACCCAGAAGTTCACGATCAGTGGCCTTGAGGGCGGCAATGGAGCCGATGTGAAGGTTACAATGGAGTCTACTACCCCCAAAGGAAAGGTAAAAAAAGAACAAAACTAATTATATAAATCAACCAACATGAAAAAATTATTTACCTTCATGCTACTTTGCGTAGCATTCTGTTCGTGCCAAGGTGGTGCGGATGGTTCGGGTCCGCGACTCTATGTCTCTGACGCAGACCATAAAGCGGTTGCCGACAAGATCAAAACACAAGATTGGGCAATCAAATCTTTCGAGAAGATCACCGACGCTATAGACCCATATGTGGAGCGTCACCAATCGGATCCAGAGTGGATCGTGTCGCGCCTTTCGATGTATTGGAAGGAGGGTGAGCACTACGATCAGTGTTACCTGTTGAACCAAAACTGGGACTATGGTGAAGGAAATGCGCCTATTCCAACTCCACGTTTCCCCGGAATGAGAACTTGGAATAAGTACTATAATGTTGCCCTAGAGGATCGTACGCCATACAACGAGACTGGTGATATGTGGGGTACGGACCGTACAAACCCAGAGGCTGCGCCAACACTTGTACCATACAAAGAGTCGGGTCACATGGTTCGCGCCAACAATGGTGAGATCATGGATATGGCTCGCGATGCTGCCTTTGTTTATTGGGTGACCAAGGATGAGAAGTATGCGAAGTTCGCAGCGGACATCTACTACAAGTGGTTGGCTGGAATCTACTACATGAATCCAATCAAAGATCCTACAAAGTCGACAAATGGTTATGGTGGTTGGGAGCCCGGAGGAATCTGCGGTTACTACGACTATGAGCAAATCCACGACGATTTGGGCGAGAGATGTGCAGCTATCTATACCTTCTTGGGTGACTACTTGGTTAAAAATACAGATGCACATTTGGACTCAATTGGCAAGACTACAAAAGAGGTTAACGACGAGGTGTTGAAGCGCTTTATCGACCTAGGTTTGATCCGTGGTGGACGTTTGGGTAACTGGAACGTTAATGGTTTTGCGCGTATCATGTCTCCAATCGTGGTGTTGGATAGCAACGACGCATACCCAGATGGAAAGGGTAGAGAGTACTATTTGGAGTATTTCTTGACTAAGACAACTGAGTATCACGTAGCATTGGATGGTATCCTTGAGTACTACGACCCAGTGACTGGTTTGTGGAATGAGTCTCCGGGTTACTCTTTTGGAACAGTTGTTTCGATCTTGGACTTCGCAACGATGTTGTATCCTTTGGGTGTTGACATCATCAAAGATAACGCAATCCTTCAAAAGGCTGCCGAGGCGATCAATCCATGGATGGATTCACGCGGTAACTTGGTTGTGTTTGGTGACACGCGTGGTGGAGTTGCGGACTTCACAATCTTTGAGCGTCTGTTGACATACTACACCAAAGAGGGCGACACAGAGCGTGCTTACAAGATGGCGGAGATTATCTCTCAAGGTATCAAGAATGGTACATACTCACGCGACAACTCGAACTTCATTGGCTTGGCTACTCAGGTTGTGTTGCCAGAGATCACAACAGAGTCAGCCGTGAGCGACCTTTCGTACTCTACACACCACCGTTTCTTCTCGATGAAGGATTACAACGGACAAAACAAGATGATGGCTACAATCTATGGTGGTCGCAAGGGTAACCACTTGACACCTAACGGACTCGCTATCACTCTTTACTACGACGGATATGCTTTGGCTCCAGATGCTGCTGGTTATGAGTCTTATTGGAGTGCCGATAACTTGTATCACCAATCTCCAACTGGTGCAAACACAATCATGCCCGGATACGCTGAGGGTGACATCGTTGTGAACAAGACATTCCCTGTGATTGGTGCAGACGAGTATACAAACTCAACTCCACACACATCTTTCTACCGTATGGTCGATGCTTCGGCTGCGGAGAAGCGTCGTGTGTTGACATCGGTAAGATGCTCTGAGAACTCAGGTTACTACGTCGATATCTTCACTTCGGACCAAAGTGACAATGACTATATCTTCCACAACGTGGGTGAGACTTTGACACTTAAAGATAAGTCTGGAAGTGCAATTGATCTACGTGCTACAAATGATTTGGGTACTAAGTATTCAACTGCTTACTCGTACTTCACCAACCAGAAGAAGGTGCGTTACAATGGTGACTTTATTGCACATTGGGATGTAGCGGATGGTATCCAAGTTGATTTCCGTCAATTGGGTGGTACACGTCGTGAGTTGTATGTTGTGGATGCTCCATACTCAACTCTTTATCGTGATTTGACTCCAAGCGGAGTTTCGGCTTCTCCAGATGCAACGCCAACACTTATCATCCGTCAAAACGGTGTTAATGGCAAGAAACAACCATTCGTGGGTGTTTACGAGGCACATAAGGGAGCGCCAGTGGTTAAGTCTGTAGACAACGCTTCAACAAATGGAGTGATTAAGTTTACGGTGACTTTGGCCGATGGTCGCGTCGATACATTTACATTCACTGAGGCTGATGGTTTGACAGTCGAGAGAAAGTAAAAGTGGATTCTCTGAGGATTATTTAAGACTCAGGTTAATATAACGTCGGGTTTGATTTCGTAATTGGAATCAAACCCGATTTTTTTGTATTTATAGGGTTAACTTTATCTTGTTATGGCTAAAAAATTACTATCTTTGTAGATGGAGAATTATGCCCTTTTTTTTGAGGGGCAGCCTCCGTGTAACCATGACCCAAAACTAAATTATAACTAACCTTATGAAAAACTTAATTTCAACCATTCTTCTTTTGTGTGTCACACTCTGTGGCCACGCAAAGTTGAAGGAGTCTGTTGGCAGTCCCGATTTTTCGGATTGGAAATCGGTCAAAACAGCTAAAGATGGAGCTGCGGTGGTCAGCTCTTCGGATGTAATCACATATACCTATCCCGAAGGCAAAAATAGCGTGAAGGGATTTAGGGCCTACTACAACGGTTCGGATTGGAGCCGCTACGCAGGGCTCTCAATGGAGGTATACCTTGAGAAGGAGTCTGCCACCAAAATCAACCTTACATTTGGTGTTGCCGAGGAGAACGCGGAGCACTTCGAGCCTATAAATTGTGCCGAGGTGAATCTATATGGCGTGGGGTGGAACCGCGTATATGTGCCATGGAACCTCTTTTCGTTGAATCATGGTCAACGTGGTACGCTCCAAGGAGTGCAGAGCTTGACACTTAGCGTCGAGTCGGAGTCAAACAAAAAGGTCCAGATTCGTGATGTGTCGCTGGTCAAAGGCGAGACGATCGCTTTGGAGTCTGCTTTTCAAGGAGGAGCCGACGAGGCTGGCGCAGAGGTGACATATGAATTGGAGGTTGGTAACGTGAGTAACGAGACCAAAACCGTGCAACTTAGCCTCCCCCGTTTGGGTTGGGAGGCGATGACCACAACCATCACCCCCGAGGTGTTGACCCTCGCACCCTCAGAGACAAAAACGGTTCAAGTGAAGGTCTCGATCCCCGAGTCTCTGCCCCAAGGAGCCAATGAGGTTCAGTCGATTGTGGCGGTTGCAAATGGTAATGGCGCGCAGAGCCAAACGATTGATTTCACCACATCGGTGAGGGTCGAATCTCCATTTATTGTACACACCAAAGATGGATGGCAAGAGGTGATAGAGAAGGCTCAGAACTATGAATGGGCACAAAAAGAGTTGGAGAAATATGACCGCATGGCGGCGGAGTGGAAGGTGCCAGCGGTGGCAAAGGAGCTGCCGAGTATGAATCCACATATGGGTCACTACCTCTACCACTCATCTCAGATAGATGATTTGATGCAGTGTGCGGTGGCATATAAGCTCACAGGCAAAAAGGAGTATGCCCAAAAGTGTTTGGATGTGATCCGCAATGTTGTGGACGAGAAGAGTGGCTATCCAGTGACTCTACGTGTCAATCAAAATAACTTCGTTAAGGAGGGTGGCGTGTTCCAAAACATTGCGCGCACATACGATATGATTATGGATTGTGGCCTACTCACCGATGAGGATCACCGCCTAATCGAGCAGACATTCCGCCTCTATATCGAGACCGCGATAATGGGTAACGACGATGGAGGTATCGGAAACTGGGATTTGAGCGAGCTGATGGGTGGCCTCTATTGTGCCTTGATGGTCCAAGATTTCCATTTGGCCAAAGAGATAATGTACTCTCCAACTGGTATACGTCAACAATTTGTGCATGGCGTGATGAGCGATGGATGGTGGTATGAGTGTTCGGTGGGCTACAACTTGTGGTGCGCAACGATGTTCTCGGAGGCGGCTGTGGCTTTGCGCCCTTGGGGTTTGAATTTCCTCGATGAGCATATCGTAATTGGTAAAGTTCCGTACTTCTCTCTTATGCCTAACCGCATGAAGCCCGGTCTCTATGGCATGGATTTCAATAAGTGGGGAAAGATCGAAAATAACGCTATAGGTATCAAGCAGATGTGGGATGCTTTGGTCCCATTCCTCGACTATCGAGGTGTGATGTTTGCGGTGAACGATGCCCAAGAGACATCGGTGATTGGCGAGCCATTCGAGATGGCTTACTACCTATTCCGCGACCCTGAGTATGCGTCGGTAATCAAGATGGGCACACATCGCGACCTACTCTATGGAGTACCCGAACTTCCCGATTTTGAGTCGGTTAAAAATAAACAGTCGGCCTATGCTGACAATATCGGAATCGTACAACTTCGCTCTCAAACCCCCGATCGTGAGCAACGTGAGCAGATCCAAGCGGCTCTGCATTACGGATCGCATGGTGGTTACCATGGCCACTTTGATCGTACGAACCTCCTTAGTATGATGCGCTATGGGCGTAGCTTCTATAACCCCGAGATGATTTGGTATGGCTACCAAAGTTATAACTATAAATTCTTGGTGCAGACCTCAATGACCAAAAACATGGTCGTTGTGGATCAGAAGATGCAGGAGCCAGTGGAGTCTAAGCGCTTGCTATTCTATAGCGGCGATATGGTTCAAGCGACAACTGTCGAGACTGAGGCGAGATGGTGTAACCCACCATATGGAGGTATGAGATATGGCGATAAGCAGGGATATTCGTTCCAGCGCAAGGCGTGGGAAGAGGGTCGTCAGATTAAGTTCCCAGAGGAGGAGCCCGAGTATGGCGAGATCACAGGCTACACGGAGCCAATCTTGCAACGTCGCATGATGGTGATGATGGATGACTATATTGTCTTGGCTGACTATGTCGACGCAGAGGGTGAGCACACCTTCGATTGGCTGTTCCAGATGAAGGGATTCAAGGGGTTGGATGCCTCGAAAAAGGAGTTCGTGCGCCGCGAGAATCAACTCAGCGATGATCCATTGAGTGCTGCGCAATTCTTCACCAATTGCGAATGGTTCGAGACTCAGGGTACAGTGCGTTCGAGCTACGAGATGTTGTTTGGCGAGGGTAGCGACAATGCTGGTACGCGTGCACCCAACAGTGAGGATGGACCCATCAAAATTGATGTGTTCAACGCATGGCCTCAACAAAACGAGGTCACTGTGGCTACAGTCCCCGAATCTCACGGAGTGGCTAAGCAGTTGTGGTACGAGGTCGAGGCCGATGGAAAGGTTATATTGAGCGATAGCACAGGTGCTTGGATCTTGGGTCGCAAGGATATATCTTTAGATATAACAGGTCGCAAGGAGTTGGTTTTGAAAACCAAGCTAAAGAGGAACCCTAGCAACAATACAATTTTCTGGGGTAATGCAAAGGTAACACTCGCAAATGGCAAGGAGATGGTGCTGTCGAAGTTGCCAATCAAATATAACAACACTCTTCAACCTCAATCCAAAGGTATGGATTACTATGGTGGACCTGTGAAGTTGGGCGGCGAGCCAATGACTAGCTCTTTGCCGGGTATGCCATCTGATTTTAGGTCAGAGGCGACTATCGTTGTTGACCTTTCGGGCGTGGATGCCTCGAAGTTAGAGTGTTGCATCGGAGGAGATTATCCGCTGGGTGACGAGACTCAACGTCGTCGAACTCTCAACGTTAGATCGAAGGGCGAAGAGGCTCGATTCCTATCAGTGATCGAGCCATATGAGGCTACATCGGTGGTTAAATCGGTCGTGGCTTCGAGTGCTGACAAGTTGACCGTGGAGCTTAAGGATGGTCGCACGCAAGAGATCACGATTGTGAACCTTGAGGGTGAGGGTGACGATATGCGTGTTGAGGTGAAGGAGTATAAGGGAGGAAAATTGGTGAGAGAGGAGGTTGCACAAAATAAAAAATAGAATAGACCGTTGCAAGGCGGCGAAATTTCAAAGATACCGTAGAGGGCTGATCGGTCACGTACGTCTAAGTACGCTCCCTCGCAGCCCTCTACGCGATCTTCAAAATTTCATCCACCTATCAACGTTCACTGTATTCGGAGCAAAGCTAATGTTTTGCAATGGTTGAAAATTAAAAAGAGAACAAAACATAATAAACCAAATTAATTTAAAGATGAAAAAACTGTTTTTATCGGCAGCCTTACTATTAGGTTCGCTCATCTCTCTTTCGGCCCAGTCGACAGAGAAGATCCCAACACCGGGGGGATTGCCTACGAGTTATCCTCGTATCCACATCACGGAGGATGAAAAACCCGAGTTGCTCAACACAATCGCTACAGAGAAGTGGGCACAAGGGGTGAAGGATGGAATCCACAAAAAGGTAGACAAATATGTGGAACAACACGTTACAGACCCCACTTGGATGCCTTCGAGACTCCAGATGCACTGGAAAACTAAGAGCTCAAACATCTACATCAAGGGTATCACATACTCTCATGCCGATGGCGAAGCTCCAGTACCTACAGTACGTTTTGCAGGTTCACGCGATGGAACCACACCTTACGGATTCCCAGATTTGGAGGATGTATTGCCATATATGGATGACGAGAGAGGTCTATACATGCAAAACCGATCTAAAGAGGGTAAGCCAATGGAGTGGGTGAGCCAATCTAAGACTGGTACATCTATCCCTAATTTCAATATCCGTATTGTGAACTTTGCGCGCGACGCAGCGTTCTTGTATTGGTTGGAGGGTGACGAGCGTTATGCGAAGTTTGCGTTCGATATCTTCGATGTATATATGCAAGGTATGTACTATCGTAGCGAGCCTATCGACCTCGACAATGGCCATATTCAGACATTGGTTGGTTTGGAGTGTTTCCAAGTGATCCACGAAAAGACCCTAAAGAGTGTATCGGAGATCTACGACTTCTTGCACGCCTACCTAGAGTCTAACCACAAAGAGAAGATGGATAACTACATCGTTACAATCAAGAAGTGGATCGACCAAATCATCAAGAATGGTGTGCCTCAAAATAACTGGAACCTACACCAAGCAAATATCATCTTGAAAGCTGCGATGGTTCTCGAAGATGATGACGCTTATGCAGATAAAAAGGGTAGACAATACTACATCGACTATATGTTGAATGTAACCTCTCCACGCCAATGGTCTATGACCAAACTTTTGGATTATGGTTATGACCCAACCAATGGTATCTGGGCGGAGTGTCCGGGATACTCTCAGGGTGTGACAAAAGAGGTGATGGCGTTTATCGCAGATTACGACGTAGCCTTCGATTTCGACCTTATGCCATACCTTCCAGTTATGGAGCAGGCGGTACGTATCTTGCCACAATACCTGTTCCCCAATGGCGAGACAGTAGCCTTCGGAGACTCAAACTATGGTCACCTCGAGGGTGCATCTATGCGCGACATCGTGCGTTTGGCTCAAAAGAGCGGCGACAAAGAGTTGGAGGAGGAGTTTACAGCTATGTATCGTCTCTTTGACCCAACAGCCGAGAATGTTCAAGACAACTCTAAACCTAGAGCGGCAGATATTTCATCGTTCTTTGCGAGCAAGCCTGTGGAGATCAACAAGAAGTATGCAGCAGGTAAGGTGAGCGACTACGTAACTCAGACTTTCTATGCACCAACCGTGAGCTGGCATGTTCAACGTATGGGCGAGGGCAAAGATGGAATGATGGTTTCGTTGAATGGTTCGTTGGGTAACCATATGCACGCTAATGGTATCAATATGGAGTTGTATGGTAAAGGTTTGGTTCAGGGTGCTGACCCCGGCAAGGGAGCAAACTATTTGCAGGCAGCTTACTTGGAGTACTACTCACAGTTCCCAGCTCACAACACAGTTATGGTCGATGGCGTTTCGTCATACACCGAGATGTTGAGCTACCACGCCTTCGATTTGGATGGTGCTTATCCTAAATCTGAGCAAAAGGATGGTTTCTATCCTAACATCACATACTCAAATGTATCGTTCTTGGAGCCAGAGACTCAAAGTGATCAAAACAGAACAGTGAGTATCGTTCGCACAGGCGAGACTACAGGTTACTACGTAGATATCTTCCGTTCGAAGAAAAAGCGCGGAAACGATAGATTCCACGACTACTACTACCATAACTTGGGTCAAACAATGGAGATCCAAGATGCTAAGGGTAACCCTATGGAGTTGACTGCTGAGGAGAAGATCGGATTTGCTGGTGGACACCTCTACGCGCTCGACTATATGTGGGATGAGAAGTTCGCTGCAACTTCTGATGACTACCAAGTGGAGTGGAAGATCGACTACCCAGATGGTAAGGAGGATATCCTCATGAACCTTTGGATGAAGGGTAACGACGATCGCGAGATCTTCTCGATCCTCTCTCCTCCATGTAAATCATTCAAGAGCAATAGCCAATTCCCATATGAGGTCTCTGAGAGCCCATACTTGACATTCATCGCTCGTCAACATGGTGAGGCGTGGGATAACCCATTTATCTCGATCTATGAGCCTTACACTTCAACCGAGGGTAAGAGCATTGAGTCGATCACAGGTTTCGACGACGAGAATGGTGATAAGAGCTTTGCAGGTGTTGCTTTGGTTCACAAATCGGGACGTAAGGATTTTGTCCTTTCATCTTATGACCTAAAGATGGCTAAGTACCAAAACATGGAGTCTAATGGTGCTTATGCTTTGATCGGAATCACATCGAGCAGTGACTTCGAGTTGTTTATGGGTAACGGTACTAAGTTGCAATATGGCGACTACAAGATCGAGGCTGAGCAGGTCGGAAATGTTGTTGTGAAGAGCGAGGGCGGTAAGTTAACTATGGACAATGAGGTTCCTGTGACACTTACGATCAATGGCAAGAGCAAGAAGTTCGCAGCAGGTGAGCTTCGTGCGATTAAGGGTCTTTAATCTTAATTCGTATGAATATAGATAATAAATTTATGGTTTTGGCGTGCGCACCCCTAGCTGTGGGGTGTGCGCAGCCTCAACAAGATGTGGCACAGAAACCAAATGTGATCCTCATCTTGGCTGACGACATAGGCTATGGCGACATCGCAGCTTTGGGTAATAATATTATCCAAACACCAAACCTCGATGCTCTGCATGCCCAGAGTAGCCGATTCACGGAGTTCCACGTATCACCCACCAGCTCGCCTTCGCGTGCAGCCCTAATGACAGGTCGTCACAACGACAATACAGGTGTGTGGCACACGGTCAATGGACGTTCGCAACTCTTGGCGCGTGAGACAACGATGGCTCAAATCTTCCAAGAGAATGGCTATGCAACAGCTTTGTTCGGTAAGTGGCATTTGGGAGATAACTACCCATTCCGCCCCGAAGATCACGGCTTCGAGGAGACACTGATGATCCAAGGTGGAGGCGCAGGCCAAACGATGGATTATTGGGATAACGACTATTTCGACGACTCGTATAACCACGATGGGGTGTGGAAGCAGATCGATGGATATTGCAACGATGTATGGTTCTCCGCTGCAAAGAGATTTGCAAAGGATAATCAAGCTAAACAAAAGCCATTCTTCTGCTACCTAGCGACCAATGTTGCTCACTCACCATACTGGGTCGAGGATAGCTACTCAGCTCCATACAAAGGGGTTGAGAATGTTGTCCACCCTGAGTTCTATGGTATGATAGCCAACCTCGACGAGCATATCGGAGAGTTGACCGAATACCTCAAATCTATCGACTTGATGGATAACACCATCTTGATCTTTATGACCGACAATGGTACCGCACAGGGGGCCAAAGTCGATGGCCACCGTTTGGATGGCTATGTGTCGAAGGGTCAAAATTCGGGTATGCGTGGTATCAAAGCGAGTATGTATGAGGGCGGTCACCGCGTGCCAATGTTTATCCACTGGAAAGATGGAGGTATATCGGTGGGTCAAGATGTCGGGGAGCTTACGGCTCACTACGATCTGTTGCCTACGCTTATTGATCTATGTGGCTTGGAGGTTGCTCCCGAAGTTGCCGAGAAGTTGGATGGACAATCTCTCAAACCCCTTATTGATGGTGATGACACCAACTTCAAAGGTCGTTTTATGGTTGTAGATTCAAATCGCAACGATAAGGTGATTAAGTGGTTCCGCACCTCAGCTATGTTGAGAGATTGGAGATTGGTGTGTGACGAGAATATGGAGATGGAGCTCTATGACCTATCTACAGATCCCGAGCAACGCAACAATATAGCAGCGGCTAATCCCGAAAAGGTGGCTGAGTTGGCTGCCCTCTACGATCAGTGGTGGGACAAGAACTCTCCAAACTTCGTTGAGGAGCCATACTTTATCATCGGTAACGAGCGCCACAATCCAACGACTCTCTACTGTCACGATTGGCATACCGACAAAACAAGCCCATGGCAGCAGGCTCATATCCGTAACGGATACAAAGACAATGGCCATTGGTTGGTCGAGGTCGATGAGGATGGTACCTATGAGTTTAAACTTCGTCGTTGGCCTGCGGAGTCGGGTCTAAAGATCCACGACAAAGCCCCCGTGCGTCCTGCGCGCGAAGGAACGAGCGTGACCAAGAGTGTCGCTGGAAAATCTCTTCCGATCACCGACGCTGTGATCTCGGTTCAAGGCGTAGAGCAGACAATCAAGGTTAACCAAGGCGATGATTATGCTAAGTTTACCCTCGAGCTTAAGAAGGGACAAACTCAACTCAAAACATGGTTCAAAATGAAGGGTAGCGACGATATCGGTGCCTACTATGTCGAGATCGAAAAGATCTAACGATTGTTGAGGTCAGAGGCCGATGTCAGAGGCTAGACTGCCTCCGAGGACTGCCCTAACGCCGGGCGGGCGCACAGCAAGCTGTGATTTGTCCTTCTTGCGCTTTGGATTATGTCGCGACTTTATGTTCACCTTCAGCGAACGTTTAATACAAAATTAGGACCACAGACCTTGAAAGCAAGCTTTCGGTCTGTGGTCCTAATTTTGTATTATTCCCCCGTTTGGGGGACAAAAAGTCGCGCCCCATCCCACCAAAGCGAGGTGGCTACATGCGAAGGTTGTATCTTTTGTCAGGTGCATCTCTCAATCGCTCTGCGCTAATTTACCATTCACCATTTATCATTGACCATTATTCTCGCATGCTGCCACTTCGGTTGGGTGTGGGTGTTGTGCGCGCGGAGACCCCCCCGACTTCCGCGCGCGCAACAGCGCAACCACAACCGCTAGGGAAAACAAATCACAGCTTGCTGTGCGCCCGCCGGCGTGAGGCAGTCTAGCATCTGACCAAATGCCTCTTGAAAAAAGCCTCTGTTTACACAGTCATGATCTCAGCCTCTTTGGTAACCAAGGCTGCGTCAATTTTTTTGCTGAATTTCTCTACCAACTTAGTTGCTTGAGTCTCGCCATCTTTGGCCTCATCCTCGGGCATACCATCTTTTTGAGCCTTTTTGAATGAGTCTACAGCATCGCGACGTGCGTTGCGTAGGCTGATACGTGCGGTCTCGCCCTCGGCTTTAACCTTCTTGACCAATTCGCGACGACGCTCCTCGGTAACTGGAGGGAGAGACAAACGGATCTGCTCGCCATTGTTTGAAGGGGCAAGGCCGATGTTTGAGTCTATGATAGCCTTTTCGATTGGGCGCATCATATTTTTGTCCCAAGGTTGTATAATGATTGTCTTTGCGTCGGGCACGGTGACACTCGCTACTCCCGAAACGGGGGTTTGAGAGCCGTAGTACTCTACCATTACGCTATTAAGCACCCCTGTCGATGCCTTTCCAGCACGGACATTGAGTAGCTCCTCTTCGAAGTGATCGAATGCTTTCTGCATGCGTGCAGTCGCATCATTAATAATTGTTTTTGTCTCCATATTATAGTATAAAATTTATATGTTTCTGACTCTCTTCCCCCTCGCCTTTTACTGTAGGGTGATAACTACGCTCTGGCCTTTGGTTGCACTTACGCTATACAACCCATTGCCTTTGGCCGCCTCACTACTCACGCAAGAGGTTAGTGTAGCTGAGGCGATAAGTAATGCCGATGTAAAGGTCTCTTTGTTCATAACTTAATGAAGTTTGGTAGAGGTTAGTTTTTTGGGCGTTCCGAAACTTTATAGTGTAACGACCGTGCCGATATTCTCGCCATCCAACACCTTTTTGAGGTTGCCGGGGGTGTCCATGTCAAATACGATAAGCCCTAGCCCATTCTCCTTGCACATGGTAAATGCCGTAAGGTCCATCACTTTGAGTCGACGCTCATATACCTCATCAAACGAGATTGTGTCGAACTTAGTCGCCGTGGGGTCCTTCTCGGGGTCAGCCGTATAGATTCCATCCACGCGCGTTCCCTTCAACATAACCTCCGCCTCGATCTCTATTCCGCGAAGTGCCGACGCTGTGTCGGTCGAGAAGTATGGGTTAGATGTACCACCTCCGATAATCACAACATAACCTGCCTCCAACAACTCCAATGCCTTTGCCTTAGAGAAATACTCGCCGATAGGCTCCATACGGATCGAGGTCAACACCTTGCTCTTCACGCCACACGCCTCAAGAGCTGAGTGCAAAGCCAATGAATTGATGATCGTAGCCAACATTCCCATCTGGTCGCCCTTAACGCGATCAAATCCCTTTTTCGAGCCACTTAGTCCGCGGAAGATATTTCCGCCACCAATAACGATTCCTATCTGTGTGCCTTGATCTGCGATCTCTTTGATCTGCTCTGCATACGAAGTTAGCATATCTGTCGAGATGCCATATTTTTGTGAGCCTTGGAGCGACTCACCGCTTAATTTAAGGAGAATTCTATTATATTTCATAATCTATGAAAAGTACATTAATTTTATATTTGTTTGCGAAGGTAGTAATTTTTTTGAAAATTATAACACTTTTTCCTATCTTTGTGGTCCTAAATGAATAGCGAATACAAAATATTAAATAGTGTCAACTCTCCCGCCGATCTGAAGTCGCTTAGCGTGGAGCAGTTGACCGCGTATTGTGGTGAGCTACGTCGCTACATAATAGAGGAGTGTGCAACCAATCCGGGTCACTTATCCTCGAGTCTAGGTGTCGTAGAGTTGACCACAGCAATACACTATGTGTTCGATACCCCCACCGATAAACTCGTGTGGGATGTTGGCCATCAAACCTATCCCCACAAAATTATTACGGGTCGCTACGAAGCGTTCCGTAATAAACGACGCAAAGGTGGTATCAGTGGATTTCCCAAGATGAGCGAGAGCGAGTATGATTCATTTGGCGGAGGCCATGCGTCGGTCTCTATCTCGGCTGCCTTTGGAATGGCCAAAGCGGCTGAGTTGCAGGGTGATGGTAGTCGTGTGGTGGCTGTTATCGGCGATGGGTCGATGACTGGAGGGTTGGCATTTGAGGGGCTGAACAATGCTGGTGCAAATCCCCAAACAGATATGTTGGTGATCCTCAACGACAACCATATGTCTATAGATGACGCTACGGGAGCTCTGAGTGGGTATCTGCTTAAGATCTCAACCTCCAAAAGATATAACCGCTTCAAGCAGTGGTTGTGGAGAGGTTTAGCGCGCACGCCTCGCTTCTTGAAGGTGTGCCAAACGGCAGGCAATGTTGTCAAGCAGGGGTTGCTGCACAATAGTAACCTTTTCGAGTCTCTGAACTTTAGATATTTCGGTATTGTCGATGGGCACGATATCAGCAAACTCGTTCGTGTGCTCACCGCTCTGAGAGATATGAAGGGGCCCAAGCTACTGCATGTTATGACTGTAAAGGGTAAAGGTTTCGAGCCTGCGGAGAATAACACAGCGTGGCATGCACCCGGCAAATTTGACCCCAAAACAGGCCAGAAGGTGAGTGGGGGAGTGGGTAACGACCGCTACCAAGATGTCTTTGGACAAACGCTGCTCGACCTCGCACGTCGCGATGATAGAGTTGTGGGGGTCACTCCTGCAATGTTGAGCGGCTGTTCGATGAATATCTTGCAGCGCGAAATGCCACACAAATGTTTCGATGTGGGTATCGCCGAAGGACATGCTGTCACCTTCTCGGCTGGAATGGCCGCGTCGGGGATACTCCCTTTCTGCAATATCTACTCCACATTTATGCAGCGCGCATACGATAATGTGATACACGATGTGGCTATACAACGCCTCCCCGTCGTGCTCTGCCTCGACCGCGGTGGACTTGTGGGTGAGGATGGAGCAACGCACCATGGAGCCTTCGATATGGCATACTTCGCCTCGATCCCGAACCTCACGATCGCCGCTCCACGCAATGAGTTGGAGCTGCGCAACATAATGTATACAGCAACTAAATCACTCTCACCCTTTGTGATTCGTTACCCTAGAGGCGAAGGAGATGGAGCTCAGTGGCGAGATGAGGAGTTCGAGGAGCTGGAGATCGGTCGTGCCGAGACGCTGCGCGAAGGGGATGGTCTGGCGATCATAACCATCGGTACAACTGCGGCCTTTGCGTCGGAAGCGATCGAGAGATTGGTAGGCGAGGGGTACTCACCTGCCCACTTCGATATGAGATATGTTAAGCCTCTGGACCAAGAGATGTTGCGAGATGTGGCCGCGAAGTTCAAACACGTAATCACGGTCGAAGATGGAGCCCTAAGGGGTGGAGTTGGAGAGGCTATAACCTCTGTATTCAATAATTTAGCTGCCGATGTAAATGTCCTTTCTCTTGGTATTCCTGACCGCTTCGTGGACCATGGAACACCTGCGCAACTATATGCGGAGTGCGGCTACGATGCCGATGGGATTTATCGCGCGGCCAAAGAAATTCTGGCATAGAGAGCGTTGCAAGGCGGCGAGATTTCAAAGATACCGTAGAGTTCTGGCATAGTAGATGTAAAGCAAGTAGTAAAAATTATTTGCTTTATGTTACTTATTTCAATCTCTTTTTTAATTATTTTGGTGTCGGCACCTCTGTGTAGTGCCGAGCCAGTTGTCGACAACTCAACAGTCTGCGAATTTGACCTCGACCGATATATGGGCAAATGGTACGAAGTCGCGCGCTTCGATAATCGTTACGAACGCAACCTGCGCGAAGTGACCGCCGAATATACCCTCAACGAGGGAAACCAAGTGTCGATAATCAACCGTGGCTTCAATACCCAAGATCTGGAGTGGCAGGAGGCTTATGGCAAGGGCGAGCCGACCGATATTTTGGGGCAACTCAAAGTCTCGTTCTTCTTGTTTTTTTCGAGCGACTACAATGTTATGCATATAGGCCAAGATTATGAGTGGGCTCTTGTGGGGTCCAAATCAAACAAATATCTTTGGATCCTTTCGCGTACACCTTCCCTCCCTTCAGATACCCTTGATCATATCATCGGGCTCGCCCAAAAGCGCGGCTACAACGTCGAGGAGCTAAATATACTCCAGAACACCGATGTCGCAGAGATTCTGTAAATTATCCTTTAAATAGCTTATTGGCCCCCAAAAGGCCAATTTTTTTATGTCGTTTAGAAATAATTGGCTAAAAGTGTTGTTGTTTGTAAAATTATTACTATATTTGCGCTCCCTTGTGCATGTGCAGAGGGTTAATGAATAATTAAAGTACAATGAAAGTTTGCGAAATCACAGGAAAAGTGGTTATGGTGGGTAACAATGTATCTCACTCACACCACAAGACTAAGCGTACATTTAGCCCTAACTTGAGGACTAAGCGTTTTTGGTCAGAAGAGGAGGGTCGCTGGATTACCTTGAAGGTATCGGCAGCCGGAATGAAAACAATTAACAAGAAGGGTTTGGCCGTAGCATTGCGTGAGGCAGTAGCACCCAAGAAGGTTTACTAAAAGACAGATTAAAAAATGGCTAAGAAAGGTAACAGAGTTCAGGTTATACTAGAGTGTACTGAGCAAAGAGAGAGTGGCGTTGCGGGAATGTCTCGTTACATCACAACAAAAAACAAGAAGAATACCCCAGATCGTATGGAGCGTAAAAAGTACAACCCATATTTGAAGAAGGTAACTTTACACCGTGAGATTAAATAATTTTAGCGAGTTATGGCAAAGAAAGTAGTAGCAACCCTTAAGACGGGTACAGGTAAGCAACACACTAAGTGTATCAAGATGGTTAAGTCTGACAAGACTGGCGCATACATGTTCAAAGAGGCAGTAGTTCTTAACGACGGAATCAAAGATTTCTTCGAGGGAAAGAAGTAATTAGAGCATTAAGTTGATAGGTTAATCACCTAACTTAATACAAAGGGCATCCAATATGGGTGCCCTTTGTGTGTTGTATGAGTTAAGAGTTAAGAGTTATGAGTTAGGAGTTATGAGTTATGAGTTAGGAGTTATGAGTTGAGAGTTAGGAGTTGAGAGTTAGGAGTTAGGAGTTGAGAGCTGAGGGGTATGAGTTGTGGGTGATGTCGCTTCGTTTTGGGATGGGGCCGCGAGGGGTTTCCCCCTTTCGGGGGAATAATATGAAATGAGTGCCTCGGACCGAAAGCTTGCTTTCAAGGTTCGAGACACTCATTTTATATTAAGTTTCACGCTTTAGCGCGAAAACGGCTCGCGGCCACAACACACAAAAGCGCAAGGAGGACAAATCACAGCTTGCTGTGCGCCCGCCGGCGTGAGGCATAGCCTCTTAAAAAATACTAAAAAAACACTTAAAGCAGCCTCTACTCGTCAAATTCGACAACACCGCTATGGAGGTTAAAGATACCACCGACGATTTTGATTTTGCCTTCTGCCTCTAGGTGGGCGAGGATTTCGCTCCCTTGGCGGACATTTTCGATCATATTATTAACATTGTGAGCAACCACACGGTTTTGGAACTCTGCGGAGTGGGGATCACCACCTTCGGCTTTGGCTGTTTCGATTGCAGAGTTGATTTTGGCTAGCATAGCTGTCATATTTCCAGCCTGCACACCTTCGCATGCTGAGTGCACAGCTCCGCACGACTCATGGCCGAGGACAACGACAACCTTACTTCCTGCATGTTCGCAGGCATACTCCATACTTCCCAACACATCTGTACTCACTACATTTCCAGCCACACGTGTCACGAACAGATCGCCCAGACCCATATCGAAGATCATCTCTACGGGGACGCGTGAGTCGATGCACGACAGCACGATAGCCAATGGAGCTTGTCCATCCTCGGCTGACTCTTTAAGTTGAGCCAACACATCGCGCTGAAGAGTCTGCTTCGACACGAAATTTTGGTTTCCGCTCTTTAGGATCGAGAGGACTGAGTCGGGTGAGAGCTGTGCTACATCTGAGGTGTGCAACACATGAGTCTCGACACTTTGAGTCAACGATGTAGTTGTTGCTGTTTGGGGGGGCGATGTACACGCTACAAATGCCGCACCCAAAAAGATAGAAAGGATAACTCTTTTCATTTTTTATTTTTTTTATTTTAACGCCGCAAAGATAGGGCATATTAACTGTCGTTATCCTCATCGAGGCAGAAAAAACAAAAAAATCTCTTCCAAAAAATATTTGGAAGAGATTTGCTATACATTACGACTATGAGACCATTGCAAACCGTTAGTTTTGCTCCGACTTTAGAGAGCGTTGATCATTGATCATTAACCATTGATCATTAATTTACCCTAAGTATGACTTAAGTAGCTTACTGCGTGATGAGTGTCTGAGTCGGCGGATAGCCTTCTCTTTGATCTGGCGCACACGCTCGCGTGTGAGGTCGAACTTAGCACCGATCTCCTCGAGGGTCATCTCCGAACATCCGATACCGAAGAAGTACTTTATGATATCTTTCTCGCGATCGGTGAGTGTCTCCAAAGCGCGGTCGACCTCCGTAGAGAGTGACTCATTGAGGAGTCCGCGGTCTGCATTGGGCGAATCGCCATTGACCAAGACATCGAGAAGTGAGTTATCCTCGCCATCGGCAAATGGTGCATCCACCGATACGTGTCTACCAGCAACGCGAAGCGTATCGGTGACCTTCTCTTTGGGGAGCTCCAACTCAGTGGCTAACTCCTCGGGCGATGGTGTGCGCTCATGCTCCTGCTCGAAACGTGCCAAGGCCTTGTTAATCTTGTTGAGCGATCCCACTTGGTTGAGGGGGAGTCGCACGATACGCGACTGCTCGGCCAACGCTTGGAGGATAGATTGACGGATCCACCAAACGGCATATGAGATAAACTTAAAACCGCGAGTCTCGTCAAATTTCTCGGCTGCTTTAATCAAACCTAGGTTACCCTCGTTGATAAGGTCAGGGAGGCTAAGTCCTTGGTTTTGGTATTGTTTGGCAACTGAGACCACGAAACGAAGGTTGGCCTTTGTGAGCTTCTCGAGAGCCTCTTGGTCACCTTTTCTGATTCGTTGGGCTAATTCTACCTCCTCCTCAACCGAGATAAGGTCCTCTTTACCGATCTCTTGAAGATATTTATCGAGTGAGGCACTTTCACGATTGGTGATAGATTTTGTGATTTTTAACTGACGCATCTGGTTTTCTCCTATTATATTAAATTTGTATTCTTTTTTCTCTCTTTTTCTTACTTCACCAAAAACCGTAGCTTCAGCTCCATAACCATTTATTTAACAAGGTTGTAGCTCGCGCTTCTGCCATCGGGATATACTCCATCTATCGAGACTGGGTTATCCATTTGGGCAGACAACTCTGCCATCGAGACCACTCGACGATCATTGATGTGTGTGATTATAAAACCTTTCCTCACACTGCTGCGGCTAAGAACACCGCCATCTACGATCGACACTACCTCGACACCACCTCTAATCTCTAACTTTTCACATAGTTTTTGGTTTGCATCGGCAAAGCGTCCTCCTAGAATCTCCGATAGACCCTTTGTGTTTTGAGCCACCTGCTCCGCCCCCTCTGCAGCATTATTACGCAAAGTGACATCAAAAA
The DNA here is from genome assembly GCA_047173955.1 of Rikenellaceae bacterium. Classification (GTDB taxonomy): domain Bacteria; phylum Bacteroidota; class Bacteroidia; order Bacteroidales; family Rikenellaceae; genus Alistipes. Next base: position 25,533 of record JBCQUO010000006.1, on the reverse strand, counting down.
GTTTCACACTTCCGTCTCTTTTTACGCTAATTTTTACCTTATCGTTGGGACGATGCTTCGCAATTTGCTCTTGGAGGCTTACTTTAGGACCCAATTTAACATCGTTCACCGAGGTTATAATATCGCCTTTACGGATTCCAGCCTCCGAGGCTGCACTTCCATCCACGACGCTCGACACATATACACCTCCAACCTCTGTGACTCCTAGGTCTTTGCCCTGCGCGTCGACAAACTCTTGAGTTATAGGCAAGAAGCTAACGCCCAACAGCGCGCGTTGCACCACGCCCGACTCTTTGAGATCGGTGACAACTTTGCGCACAAGGGTCTCGGGCACGGCAAATGAATAGCCGATATAACTTCCTGTTTGCGATTTGATGAGGGTGTTGATACCCACCAGTTCGCCTCGCGAGTTAACGAGCGCACCGCCCGAATTGCCGGGGTTCACCGCCGCATCGGTTTGGATAAATGACTCGATCCTAAAATCGTTGGGGATAACATCCAACTGCCTAGCTTTGGCACTCACTATTCCAGCTGTGATTGTCGACTGCAAGTCGAATGGAGAGCCTATGGCCAACACCCACTCGCCTAGCCTAAGGTCGTCGGAGCTTCCAAAGGGGATTGTGGGGAGGTTATCCTTGTCGATCTTAATAAGGGCGATGTCGGTTGTGGGGTCCACGCCGATTATCTCTGCGTCGAATGTCCCTCCATCGTAGATTTTAACGCGAAGTTTAGAGGCTCCATCGACAACATGGTTGTTGGTGACGATATATCCATCCTCCGTGATTATCACACCCGAACCTCCGCTACGCTGTTCGCGATAGCGCGGCTGAGACTCTCCTCTCTGCTGCTGTTGTTGGGGTATTCCAAAAAATTCTAGGAATGGGTCGTAACTGCGGCTACGTCCTTGCGACATCTCGACCTGTTGTATCACCTCTATATTGACTACCGCTTGTACTGCATTCTCGGCCGCATAGGTCAGATCGGGATAGTTATTGGGGCTATATGTCGTAAATTGCGAACCTAATTGTGGGGCTCGCTCCACCTCTCGTGTTACAACCTCTACGTTTGTTGGGGCGATTGACCCCACAACGTATGATGCTGCGACACCACCTGCTATGGCCGCTGCGGCGATAGCACCTAAAAATAAAAACGCCTTTTTCATACTTGTTTTGTTAATTGGTTAAATGTATGAGGCTAAATACTACATAGGCTACTTAATTTTTGTTTTGTTTATGAAACGCTATGAGGTATCTCTTTATTATTAGAGGCGCATTTTTTTACCACTCTATTGGTTTTAATCCATTTTCTGTTAGGTAGTTATTGGCCTGTGAAAAGTGTTTGCAGCCCGAAAATCCGCGGTACACAGAGAGCGGAGATGGGTGGACACTTTTTAGCACAAGGTTTTTGTCGGTGGGGACGATTCCTCCCTTTTTGTGTGCGTGCGATCCCCACAACATATATACCACCCCTTCGCGATGGGTCGACAAATTTGCGACTATAGCATCGGTAAACTTCTCCCACCCCTTTTTGGCATGCGAGGCTGCGGAGTGTGCCCTCACGGTGAGCACTGCGTTTAGGAGCAATACCCCTTGCTGGGCCCATCTTTCGAGCGATCCCGACAGCGGAAGTTCACCCCCCATATCCTCCTGAACCTCTTTGAGGATATTGCGCAGCGAGGGCGGGAACTTCACCCCCTCTTGGACCGAGAAGGCGAGTCCATGTGCCTGTCCGACATCGTGATATGGATCTTGACCGATGATTACCACCCTCACATCTTGTGGAGCCACGAGCTCCAAGGCTTTAAAGATATTCTCTCGCGCAGGGAAGATTTCTTGCGAGTTATACTCTGCTGTCACAAAGCCTGTTAGCTGCGTGAAATAGGGTTTGGTAAATTCGTCGACGAGTAGTTTTTGCCACTCCGATGGTATTAGTTGTTGCATGTGATTTATTCTAATTTAGGTTGGAACAATTTTCGTTTTTTTATATTTGTTATGTTTTAACCCCACCCCTAAATCCCCTCCCTAGGGGAGTGGACTTAGTCGCAAAACCAAGGTTTTGCTCCCTTAAGCGGCACGAATTAAGGTTTGATGTTTCAAACCTTAATTCACATGTTAGGTGATTTTAGCCGAAAGGTAGCAAAATATGTTGGATAAAATAGGTGATATCGTGAATTTTATGTAATTTTGTCGCACTATGGAGGAAATTTTAGAGACAGTAGAGAACACCTACGATGTGATTGTGGTGGGTGCAGGTGCCGCAGGAATGATGGCGGCAGGAACAGCTGCGCGCAATGGCAAACGAGTGTTGTTGCTCGAGAAGATGGAGAAGTCGGGACGCAAGGTGCGTATCTCGGGACGCGGACGATGCAATGTGACCAACGCTCGCCCTGTGGATGAGTTCACGGAGCATGTGCGTGCCAATGCTGAGTTTTTTATGCCTGCATTCACGGCGTTCAACAACCGCACAACGATGAAGTTTTTTGAGCGTATGGGGTGCAAACTCGAGACCGAAAGGGGCGAGAGAGTGTTCCCCAAGAGCGGAAAGGCATGGGATATAGCCAATGCGCTGTTGGATTTTTGTGTCGATAACCATGTGAAGATAATGTATGACACCCCCGTGAGTGAGGTGTTGGCTGTGGGCGGACGTGCCTATGGAGTTAAGTATATAAATAAGAGGGGCTTCGCTCGCAAAGAGGAGGCCAAGCAGGTGATTATCGCCACTGGCGGTGTGTCATATCCTGCCACTGGATCCACAGGCGATGGTTATGTCTTTGCGGCCGATTTGGGCCACGAGGTGGAGCCTGTGCGCCCATCGTTGACTCCGCTTATCTCGAACCACCCACATATTAAGTATATGGATGGTTTGGCACTTCGCAACACCAATGCTAAGTTGTTCGTCGACGAAGAGATGGTGCGCGAGGAGTTTGGCGAGATCGCCTTCTCGGATCGCGGAATTGAAGGGCCTATAGCGTTGCGCTTGAGCCGCAATGCGGTGGATGCGCTAATCGACGAGAGGGATGTGAAGTTGGTTTTGGACCTTAAGCCTGCCCTCACGGTCGAGATCCTCCGAGAGCGTGTAGCGCGCGAGATAGAGAGCATGGAGCCAACAGAGATCCTCGGCGAGCTGCTCAGACGCTTAGTCCCCAAATATTTAGTTATCCCGATTTCGGAGAAGATGGGGGTCTACTCAACGGCCTACATAAGCAAAATTTCGCAAGATCAGATCGAGATATTGATAGCTACACTCAAAGAGTTCGAACTCCCTATAGTTGACTATGCACCCTTCGAGTTTGCGATCGTCACGGCTGGAGGAGTGAGTTGCGAGGATGTCGACCCCGAGACTATGGAGTCACTCAAAATCAAGGGGCTTTACTTCGCAGGCGAGGTGTTGGACTTGGATGCCGACACGGGTGGATATAACCTCCAGATCGCCTTCTCTACGGGCCGTTTGGCTGGGATGTTGAAGGGGTGCTAATCTTAAGGGCACAAGAGATGAACGCGGTTCGGGCAAAACGGTTACATATGGTTGGTCGGCTCAAAAGGCAGATCACACGCCTCAGACACAGACGTGGCCATGGTGTGCACTCTCCGTATATATATAATATTGTGCGCGAAGTATTTATGCGACGCGCTCCAATCTCCGCCCCCACACCTCTCTACGAGGCGCTAATATCTTTGGGTGTTAGGAGTAGGCGAGCCCGAGAGCTAGAAAACCTGCGTCACCACTGCGGCCTCTCGACCTTTGGAGTCAACACCATGGAGCCGCTAGATATGGTTATATGTTCGGTGGATGCCTCTACTGAAAGGATCATGCAGATCACCAAGAGTGGCGAGCAGAGTGGCACAACAGTTGTTATCCTTCAACCACACCTCAATGGGTCGAGAGGGGAGATGTGTGACGCGATTGTCGCCAACCATCAATCCACTTCGGTCAATCGGTTGGGGTACTTGATAATCTTTAATAACCATCTACCAAAACAACATTTCACGTTATGAGAGTATATACCAAAGGGGGAGACAAAGGGACCACATCACTTGTGGGTGGTGAGCGCGTAAGTAAAAATGATTGCCGCGTGGAGGCGTATGGAACTGTCGACGAGCTCTCGGCATTTGTGGCTCTGCTGAGCGACAAGCTACGCCCCAATGCACTCTTTGCGGAGCATGTAGCCAATCTGGATCGTATCAATTCAACCTTGATGACCGTTGAGGCCCATTTGGCTTGTGACTCTTCGGCGGTGGGGAGCATGCCCCCGATCGGAGACGATGCGGTTGCCTTTTTGGAGTTCGAGATGGATACGATGGAGTCGGGGTTGGAGCCCATCACGAAGTTTACAATCCCGGGCGGAGATGTGCGCATCTCGCTGTCGCATGTGTGCAGAACGATATGTCGTCGTGCAGAGCGTCGCGCTATAGCGGTGGCGGACGAACACCCCTTGGAGCCCAATGTAGTGATATATCTCAACCGCCTATCGGACTATTTTTACCTTTTGGGGCGAACGATAACTGCCCAATTGGGGGTCGAAGAGATACTTTGGATTCCATAGGTCGTATTAAAATCAATTTTTATTGTAAAAAAAAGTCCAAAAAAATTGTTGTAAATAATAATTATATTATATATTTGCAAACCTTCGATTTTATCAAAGCGGAAGTTGGAGGATTAAGAATCTGTTTAAGTTTTATATCGAAGTTATTTTCGAGCTATTTTGTATTAGTTTTCATGCCTCGAAAGAGGCGAATAGTGGTTCTATTTAACGATTTTGAGGCATAAAAAAATAGTGCAAAAGAGCCGAAAAGAACGAAATTATAAAACTTAAACAGATTCTAAGTAGGCAAAACTGATAAATTTTTATAACTATGTATTGGACATTAGAGCTAGCATCCAAGTTGGAGGATGCACCATGGCCAGCTTCGAAAGAGGAGCTTATCGACTATGCCGTTCGTTCGGGCGCACCACTTGAGGTTCTAGAGAATCTACAAGAGATCGAGGATGAAGGAGAGGTGTATGATTCTGTAGAGGATATTTGGCCAGACTACCCATCAAAGGATGATTTCTTTTTTAATGAGGAGGAGTATTAGAGAGATTTAAAACAAAGAAAATAGGGCGTTGCGACATTTATAGTTGCAATGTCCTTTTTTTGTTTGACTAAAAATTGTTACCTTTGTGGGGATTGTAAATAGATTATTAAAATAAAAAATAAAATATTATGGAGTTAGTAAAGGGTTTGTCGGCACAAAGCACGACAGTTGTTTCTCAGGAGAACACAGCACAGAAGTTGGGATCGGGTGATTTGGCAGTGTTCGCAACCCCAGCGATGATCGCACTCATGGAGAATGCCGCTATGAAGGCGGTGGCTGAGGCTTTGCCCGAGGGGTCGACAACAGTAGGCACGGAGATGAACGCATCGCACATCAAAGCATCGGGGTTGGGTGCCGAGATCACCGCTACGGCTGTAGTTACCGAGGTCGAGGGTCGCAAGATCACCCTTAATGTTGGTGCGCGCGACGCAGAGGGGTTGATTGGTGAGGGTGTTCACACACGCTTCATCGTTGATCGCGAGAAGTTTATGAGCAAAGTTAAAGGTGCGTAAGATACGTAATTGTCAAAAAAAATTGCTACTTTTGTACCCTAAAATAAAGATATAGGTATGTTTGAAAATTTAACAGACAAACTCGAGAGGTCGTTTAAGATCCTTAAAGGTGAGGGCCGCATCTCGGAGATCAATGTTGCTGAGACATTAAAAGATATTAGACGCGCACTTATAGATGCCGATGTTAACTATAAAGTGGCTAAGAGCTTCACGGACCAAGTCAAGGTAAAGGCTATGGGTGCCGAGGTGTTGAAGTCGGTCAAGCCGGGTCAGATGTTGACCAAAATCGTCCGCGACGAATTGGCGGAGTTGATGGGTGGTCAGACCGTGGATATTAAGTTGGAGGGTACACCAGCCGTTGTGTTGATCGCAGGATTGCAGGGTTCGGGTAAGACCACCTTCTCGGGCAAGCTGTCGTTGATGCTCAAGAGCAAGCGCAACCGTTCGGTGCTGCTTGTGGCGTGCGACGTATATCGTCCAGCTGCTATCGACCAACTTAAGGTGTTGGCCGAGCAGATCGGTGTCGAGGTATACACGGAGGAGGGCAATATGAACCCCGTGGAGATCGCACAAAATGCAATCGCTTATAGCCGCCAAAAAGGGTTCAACACGGTGATCGTCGATACGGCTGGTCGTTTGGCTGTGGATGAGGCTATGATGGTCGAGATCACAGCGTTGAAGGAGGCTGTAAAGCCTTCGGAGACCCTCTTTGTGGTTGATTCAATGACGGGTCAAGATGCAGTGAATACAGCCAAGGAGTTCAACACAAGGTTGGATTTTGATGGCGTTGTACTCACCAAATTGGATGGTGACACTCGCGGTGGAGCTGCTATTTCGATCCGTTCGGTGGTCAACAAGCCACTTAAATTTATATCGAGTGGCGAGAAGATGGATGCTTTGCAGCCATTCCACCCCGAGCGTATGGCCGACCGTATATTGGGCATGGGTGATGTTGTGTCGCTTGTCGAGAGGGCTCAAGAGCAATATGACGAGGAGTCAGCACGCAAACTCAAAAAGAAGATCTACCAAAATACATTTAACTTCAATGACTTTTTGACCCAGATCGAGCAGATCAAGAAGATGGGTAACCTAAAGGATTTGGCAGGTATGATCCCCGGCATGGGCAAGATGATGAAGGATGTTGAGATTCCAGACAACGCCTTCAAGCAGACGGAGGCTATCATCGGCTCTATGACCCCAGCTGAGAGGGAGAAGCCCGAGATTTTGAATGCTAAACGTAGGGAGAGGATCGCCAAGGGTAGCGGAACTTCGATTGCGGAGGTGAACAAGCTGTTGAAGCAGTTTGAGGAGACTCGTAAGATGATGAAGATGGTCGCAGGTGGTGGCAAAATGAAGATGCCCAAGATGCCTAACATGCCATTTAGACGATAGTAAATCCACCCCTTCAATTTAAAGAGAAAATAAAATAGACGAATAATGCGAATTAAGGTTTGAGAATTCGAACCTTGATTCGCACCACTTTAGGGAGCAAAGCCTTGGTTTTGCGACTAAGTCCCCACCCAAAGGGAGGGGATTTAGGGGTGGGGTAAAATATAAACAAGGTAAAAATTGTTCAAACCTTAATTTACATGAATAAACACCACGCAGGTTTTGTCAACATCATAGGTAACCCCAATGTCGGCAAGTCAACACTTATGAACGCTTTGGTGGGCGAGAGGCTCTCGATCATAACCTCCAAAGCTCAGACTACACGCCACAGGATTATGGGAATCGTTAATGGCGAGAACTTCCAGATTGTCTACTCCGACACCCCGGGAATCTTGAAGCCCAACTATAAGTTGCAGGAATCGATGATGAAGTTTGTCTCGGGGGCGATCTCGGATGCAGATGTATTGTTGTATGTCACCGACACGGTCGAGAAGAGTGACCGCTCGCTAGAGATAATAGAGAAGATCGCCAAGAGCGATATCCCGACAATGTTGGTTATCAACAAGATCGACCTCACCACCCCCGAAGGGTTGGAGGAGTTGGTCGCTCAGTGGAGAGAGAGACTTCCCAATGCGCGTATAGTCCCCACATCGGCCAAGGAGAACTTCAATATCGGAGGTCTTTTTGATATGATTGTGGAGAATCTGCCCGAGGGTGAGCCATTCTACCCCAAAGATACACTCACCGACAAGACACTTAGATTCTTCGCCACGGAGATCATCCGCGAGAAGATCTTGACCAACTACGAGAAGGAGATCCCCTACTGTTGCGAGGTGTCGATCGAGGAGTACAAGGAGGAGAGCACGATCGACAGGATATCGGCTACGATCTATGTAGCTCGTGACTCACAGAAGGGAATCATCATAGGTCACAAAGGCGAGAAGCTCAAACGTGTGGGTACGCAGGCACGTATAGATATGGAGAAGTTCCTCGACAAAAAGGTCTTTTTGCAACTTCACGTCAAGGTGATGGATGATTGGCGCAACAGCGACCGATCGCTCCGACGCTTCGGGTATGAGGAGTAAATAAGTAGTGTAAAACAATTATTTTACCCTACTTAAAAGACAATAAAAAAATTTATCTGCGCGTTTGAGTTAACAATGAGGAGAGCTGTTTTAACTATTATATTATTTATCTCGACACTCGCTGTGGGTGTTGGGGAGCTTCGTGCTCAATACAACAAGGAGTACTTCTATTGGGCTAGTCGCCAATATATGATGGAGAACAACTATCACGCTGCCATCTCCATACTCAATATGTTGCTCAACGTCAATGACTCGGCGCACGAGGGGTACTTTTTGAGGGCTATTGCCAAATATAACCTCGACGACCTTATCGGTGCCGATGCTGATTTCACCCTTGCGCTCAGCATTAATCCAGTCTTTACTACCGCCTACACCTATCGCGCCATCACGCGTTCGAGGCTGGGTAACTACAACGATGCTTTGGATGATTTCAAGCAGGCGATAGATCTGCGTCCCGACATCGCCAACCCATATTATAGTCGCGGTGTGACGCGCCTTTTGAATCAACAATATGAGCTTGCGATCGAGGATTTCAATATGTTTTTGCGCACCGAAGATAAAGTTGCCGATGCCTATATCAATCGAGGTATTGCGTATCTTAATCTCAAAGATACAATGTCGGCCTACGAAAACTTCGATCGCGCGATAAAGACAAATCGCGAGAATCCAGAGAGTTACAACCGCCGTGGTGCATTATACATGCATCAACGTAGATTCGACGAAGCCGAGGCGGATTTCGATCTGGCTATCCACCACGACTCGACATATATCCCTGCGCTGTTTAATCGCGCACTTATCTACAACGACACCAAACGCCCGATGGCCGCATTGGCAGATTTCGACAGGGTGTTGAGTATCGACTCTACATCGTCGCTTAGCTACTTCAACCGCGCGATCATAAGGTCACAAGTGGGAGACTATAACCGCGCTTTGGAGGATTACAATGTTGTGGCTTCACACCTCCCATCCAATGTATTGGTCTTTTTCTATAGGGCAAACTTGTTGGCTCAGCTTGGTAGTATAGAGTATGCGGAGGAGGACTACACCAAGGCCATAGAGCTCTACCCCGACTTCGCTAACGCCTACATAGCGCGCGCCAATGTCCGCTACCTGCTACAAAAAAACATAGCGGCGAGGAGAGATCGCGAGACCGCAAATCGCAAATTGGAGGAGCACAGATCTAAACTACAAGATAGCACATACTCGATCTATGCCGATACGACATACAGCTTCGATAGACTTCTTTCGTTCGACAGTAACCTCTCGGGAAGTAAGTTCGAGAACATATCGAAGAGCGATGCTACGGGTGATCTGACACTTATTCCCCTCTTTAAGTTCACCCTCATGGAGCCCGACAGCCTAAGCGCAACGCGCAAGGATGAATATTACGCCTCGCGAGTGGATGCCTTTGTCGAGAGCATTAAGAGTGCCAATATAGTGCTCACCCATCAGCAAACCAATATCTCGCTCGACTCGCTCGCCCAAATGGAGAGTCTCAGCCAAAAACAACTCCAAGAGAGAGGTGAGGGGTGGGAGAGCATTTTCAATGGGTCGATTGTCCAGCTCCTGATGAAGCAATATACCAAATCTATGCAATACATAGATTTTGCAATCCGCGAAGTCAATGTCAACAACCCATTCTTCTATCTCAATCGCGCCACAACGCGCGCCGAGATGATCGACTTTATATCGTCGCTGGATAACTCCACGCAGCGCATAACCATCGACTCCGACCCTGCTAATAGGCTCAAAAATAGCGCCTCGAACAGGAACTACGACTACGATCAAGCGATCGCAGATCTGGATAAATGTATAGAGTTGTACCCCACATTTGCCCACGCTTATTACAATAAGGCAAACCTTTTGGCCCAAAGCGGAAGGTATCCAGATGCCTACGAGGCCTACACCAAGGCTATCGAGCTCTATCCATCCTTTGCCGAGGCGTACTACAACCGCGGTGTCGTGCAGATATATATGGAGGATACGCGCAAAGGGTGTTTGGATCTCTCCAAAGCAGGTGAATTGGGTGTAGGACGCGCCTACGAGGTACTCAAAAGCTACTCCTCGAGGTCGAGATAACAGATAAATTAATAGGTATAATTATGATAAAAGGTGTAATTTTTGATATGGATGGTGTGTTGGTCGACAATATGGCAATACACCAAGAGGCCTTTAAACAGTACTGCGATCAGTACAATATCGAAGGGCTTAAGGAGATCATAGATCGCTGCTCGGGAATGGGCAACGACGAGATAATGAGGGAGATCTTTCCTCCCGAAGTGATCGAAGAGAAGGGGTTAGCGACTCTAGCTTTCGAGAAGGAGGCCCTCTACCGCGAGATCTATGCCCCCATGATTAAACCCGTAGAGGGTTTGGCGGAGTATCTCAAATCCCTAAAAGAGAAAGGGTTGAAGATAGCCGTAGGGTCGTCGGGCTGTCGCCTCAATGTAGAGTTCGTACTTAAGGCGTGCGGCATAGCTGAATACTTCGACGCTCTAGTATACGAGGAGCTCGTTACTAAATGTAAGCCCGACCCAGAGATCTACCTCACCGCAATATCTAAGCTAGGGCTCAATGCCTCGGAGTGCGTTGTCTTTGAGGATGCTAAATTCGGCATCAGAGCAGCGCGTGCCGCAAAGGTTGCTAAGGTCATAGGCGTAGCTACAACCCTCACCGCAGATGTTCTCCGCACAGAGACCGACGTGGACGAAGTGATCGCTAGCTACCTCGACGAAGTTACTGCTTTTTAAGAGGCTGTTTTAAGAGGCTATGCCTCACGCCGGCGGGCGCACAGCAAGCTGTGATTTATTACCTTTGCGCTTATGTGTTGAGGCCGCGACTTGAAGCGAGTGGCAACATGTGAAGGTCACTATGTTTGCGGTTCATCGCTATCTGTCTCAGCTTTTCTCAGTTTAGAATGACGATTTTGGTTTTTAACCATTATTAGACTAAACTGAGTAGAACTGAGAAAACCTGAGAACGCCGATAATGGAGACCATTGCAAAACGTTAGTTTTGCTCCGTTAGGGCACTCCTCGGAGCTAAACCGAAACCGAAAGTTAAACTTAAACTTAAGACTTTGTTATCTCCTCTTTGAGGATCGACGTAGCTTCGAGGGTTGCACGAGCGATGATTTGCGATCTATCTGTTCCGCACTGTTTAAGTATGGCGTATGTGCGGTGGGGGGTTGCTATGCCGAACCACACTGTACCGACAGGTTTTTCTGCGGAGCCTCCTGTGGGTCCTGCTATTCCCGTTGTCGAGATTGCATAGTCGGCACCGCTGCGCAGACGTACTCCTTCGGCCATTTGACATGCCACCTGCTCGCTCACGGCTCCATAGCTCTCGAGCGTTTTGGGGTCGACACCCAGCATCACCTCTTTGGAGTGGTTGCTGTACGAGACCACGCCACACAAAAAGTAGCTAGAGGCCCCAGCCATAGCGGTGAACTTAGAGGCTATAGCTCCGCCCGTACAGCTCTCGGCAACGGCTATTGTGGTCCCATCTTTTATCAATCGCTCATGGATGATCTCTTCGATCGAGGCATCTTGGTAGCCCACGACACTCTCACCCAAAATAGCCTCTAGCTCGGTGAAACACCTATCTATCTCAGCTTTGATCCTCACTCCATCGACCTCGTATGCCGATAACCTGAGGCGTACGCGTCCCGGAGAGGGGAGGTAGGCGAGCTTCAGAAATGGGGGAAGAGCACTCTCCCACGCCTCTATCCTGATGGCTAGTTGCGACTCTGGAACTCCAGAGGTAATCATTGTGCGGTGGATAATCTCCGAGAACGAGAACTGCTCTTTGAGCCGAGGTAGAACTTGATCCTCCATGAGGTGTTTCATCTCGAAGGGGACACCGGGTAGCGAGATAACCACCCCTCCTTGGGGTGTGTCGAACCACATTCCGGGGGCTGTGCCATGTGCATTGAACAGCACGGTGCAACACTCGGGCACAAGGGATTGTTGCTGGTTTAGGATGTTGTATATCATACCACGTCCCTCGACCATCTCTTTGACATGTTTGGCCACGTGCTCGTCGTTGACAAGCGTGGATGAAAACATCTTGGCGAGGGTGAGTTTGGTGATATCATCTTTGGTGGGGCCCAATCCTCCTGTGACGATCACTATATTGCTCTTTTCCAGCGCCTCCTCAATTGAGTCGGTGATCTGCTGCGCGCCATCGCCTATAGTGCGACGCTCGCGCACGACACAACCTATGTCGTTGAGTTTTTGAGATATAAATACCGCATTTGTGTCGACGATTTGTCCTATGAGGATCTCATCACCGATTGTTATGATTGTTGCTTCCATAAATTATATGTTTGTTTAGAACTCCCCTTACTTCACCTCCCCTGTGGCCAGCGATTTGCAAATCTGTTTAATTAGTTGAGGTCCCTCATACAAAAAGCCGCTGTAGATCTGTATCAAGCTCGCCCCTGCCTCCAACATCTCTTTGGCATCTTCGGGCGAGTCGATACCTCCCACTCCGATGATTGGGTATGCTCCATTGCTGCGTTTGTGTATGCGACGTACAACCTCCAACGCACGCTCGCGAATAGCATCTCCGCCCATTCGTCCAGCACCAATACGTGTCACGACAGTGTTGTTTGACTTGAGGTTTTCGCGCTTGAGCGTGCCCGAGATTGCGACAACTCCATCGAGTGGGGTGTCGATCATAATATCTGTCACGGAGTCTATCTGCTCGTCGCTCAGGTCGGGTGACACCTTGACGAAGATAGGTCTATAGTCGCTCTGTCCGCGTCTGAAATCAAACAGCGGAGTGATGATTTTGCGCAGCTCCGTCTCGTCGAAAACAGCCCCCTCAGTAGCACTATTGGACGAAATCACACTCACAGTAAAGTAGTCCGCATATTGGTAAAGGCTCCTAAAGACCTTCAGATACTCCTTTGCGACCTCGTTGGCTGGGGTATATGAATTACGTGCTATATTGCACCCCACAATAATCTCTTTGGATCTTTTGCGCAGGTTGTTGATCGCATATTTCAACCCTTTGTTGGGCTGCCCCATGCGGTTGATTAGGGCGTGATCCTCCTCGAGGCTAAAGAGTCTAGGTTTGGGATTCCCGATTTGGGGTTGAGGGGTGATAGCTCCCACCTCGACAAAACCAAAGCCTAAGGCCTCCACTTCGTCGATAATATCGGCATTGATATCGAAACCGGGGGCTAGCCCCATAGGGTTTCTGAACTTCACGCCAAAGACCTCTCTTTCGAGAGATCTGCTCTCCACTTGGTAGTTCATCCTAAGCAGCTTTTTTGCCCCGGGGATGTGGCCAATAATTCGCAATGACCACACAATTATATTGAGAGCCTGCTCTATATTTAGCTTAAAGAGAAGAGGTTTTATAAATTTAATATACATTTCTGATGTCTATATTTGGCCCAAAGATACAAAACAAATCACAATACACAAATATATTTTTTAATTACTCGTCCCCAAAGCGAGGTGGCTACATGCGCAGGTTCACGACTCTATCACAATCGCTGTGCGCTAATTTACCATTCGCCATTTAATCATTTATCATTAATTTATATTTTACCCCACCCCCAAACCCCCTCCCTTAGGGATGGGGCTTAGTCGCTACACTTCGTTTCGCTCCGAAATATGCCGCTTTCTTAAGGTTTGAATATCAAACCTTAAGAAAGCATTAATTATAATGAATGTTTTATTTTTAACCGACACCAAATATATTTTTTAATTCAAAATAATTTAACTACTTTTGCCACACAAACGAATAATATGCAATTATGGCAAATTTAAGAATTTTAAAGAAGGAGATTGACTACTGTCTCGAAGAGGTGGTTTTCGATTGTGATATGGCAATCTGTTTTCAGCCAAAGAAGGGTGACGAGATCTTTGCCCTTATGCAAGAGGCTGTTGAGATCCGCAACGCTCTATACGTAAAGGCAAACAACCCAGCGGAGCCAAAGAATCGTTCACTCGTGCGTAAGCACTATGCGGCATTGCGCGCAGAGATGGGTGGTGCTTTTGGTGAGATCTTCGAGAAGTTGAGCAAAATCAACGAGGCGTAGTTCATCCCACGCAAGGAGAGTGCTAGAGATTGGTCGTCAAGAGATTGACGGCCTTTTTTGTGCGATATTATTATCACTCAAACTGCAATGACGCTAAGGAGTTAAGAGTTAGGAGTTAGGAGTTAGGAGTTAAGAGTTAGGAGTTAAGAGTTAGGAGTTTGTGGCATATTGCACTTATGATAGCGATGAACCGCAAAGAGGACAAATCACAGTATGCTGTGCGGCCGCCCGCTGTTAGGGCAGCCCAGCCTATAAGTCCAGCCTCTAAACAGAATATGTTTATTGTAAAGATATGGATTTGCAGAGTGATAGTCCACCATCGTTATCTTTGAGGTAGTTGCCATCGACCCACGAGGCGTTCGCGGAGGAGGTGGTGACTGTGGTGGTTTCGAGGGATGTTAGCTGTGAGCCCAAAGAGGTGATCTTGACTGATGTTGCGAGGTCGAGAGAGGTCAGCGCGCTACAGCCATAAAAGACCACAACCTTGATTGTTGAGGCTTTTGCGAGCAATGCGGTGGCTAATTTCGTGCAGCCATAGAGAGCACCACTGCCTATTTCGGATGCTTCGGGGAGCGAGATCGAGGTTAGTGATCTGCACGACATGAAGGTGTAGTCTCCGATTTGCGATGCTTGGGGGAGTGAGACCCAGCTTAGTGACTCACATTCGTAAAATGCACGATACTCAATTTGGGTGACTTGTGGGAGCGAGATTGAGGTGAGTGCCTTGCAATATCTAAATGCGCGCTCCTCGATTTTCGTGGCTTTGGGCAGCGTGATGGATGTTAGACCGCTGCATCCATTAAAGGCGTATCCACCAACTGTGGTCACTTGTGGGAGCGATATGGATACGATCGCGTCGCACTCTATAAAAGCGCTCTCTTGGGATGTGCCGCTGGGGATGGCGACTAGGTTTGGGAACTCTAGGGATATGGTTCTCCCCTCTGCGGCGGCGCTCTTTAGGGCACTGCGTAGCCCCTCGAATGTAGCTAAAGAGCTAACGTTTTGGTCGGTTATAGTCCAACTGTTGTAGCTCGGATAACTATTTGCCGAGAGGGCAGAAAGGGTTAGATCTGTCGGTATCTCTACCTCTGGTTCAGGCTCTATTTCGGGCTCGGGAGTATTTTCAATCTCGGGTTCTACCTCGGATTCGACCTCTGGTTCAGGCTCGGGAGTCTCTTGAACTTCAGGCTCAGTATCAGTCTCTGGAGTATCTTCAACTTCGGGCTCAGTTTCGGGTGCAGATTCTTGGTTAGATTCTGTTTCTGTTTCAGACTCAATATCCCCAGACTCCAGATCTTCATCCAAATCCTCATCTGTCTCGTTCTCATCCTCCTCAGCAGTTTCATCCTCACCCTCAGTTTCCTCATCTGTCTCGTTCTCCTCGTTCTCCTCCTCCTCAGTTTCATCCTCTCCCTCATCTTCCTCATCTGTCACGCTCTCCTCCTCCCCGGCATCCTCAATCTGTTGAGTCTCGCCCCATGTATCCTCCTCCTCGCTTGTTTCGCCCTCCGACTCCTCTTCAGTCTCGGTGTTGGAGTTATAGAATTGGTCGGCCAACTCATCCAACGAAGGGGTGGGAGCCTCGCAGCTAGAGATGGTCACAAAGCAGAAAATCGCGACCGAAAACAAAAAATATATAACTCGATTCTTCATCTTGTGACCAATTAGATTTAGCCTTCACACTCTCACGTTTTTACTGCGAGATCTTAATGAGCTGCTTGCGGTATGAGTTCAAAATCTGAGACTTAGAGATAAAGCCCAAGTATTTATTGCTAGGTGTAACCACTGGCAACATCCACGTGTGGCGGCTCTCGAACTTGGTCAAAACACTCTGGATCTGCTCGTTCTCCAAGATCTTGTCGCGCGGTTGGATCATATACATCTGAATCGAGTTCTTGTACTTCTCGGGCTTGAACATATCTTCGCGGATATCGTCGAGCTGAACAATACCAATTAGCTTACCGAAATTATCAATCACGGGGAAGATATTGCGGTGGGCGGTCGATACAATATGGACCAGATCTCCAAGTGTAAAGAACTCTTTGAGACGCACAAAATCGGTCTCCATAAGCTCCTCGACAGTCAAAAAGACCAAGGCAGATTGATCTTTGTTGTGGGTCAAAAGCTCCCCCTTTTTGCGTAAGGGTTTGGTATATATAGAGTCGGGCTCCAAATAGTAATTAACAGCAAAAGAGATTGAAGCAACAATCATCAAGGGTATAAAGAGGCCATATCCGCTCGAGAGCTCCGCGATCAAAAAGACCGAGGTGAGGGGCGCGTTCATCACGCCCGACATCACTCCCGACATACCCACCAACGTGAACGACACGATAGAGAGGTTCCACCCAAAGAGGATATTACACACAATAGCTAATGTAGCGCCCGAAAATGCACCTATGAAAAGCGATGGCGCAAATGTACCTCCGATACCTCCAGCAGCGTTGGTCGACGACATGGCTATCACCTTGAAAAACATCGTAGCCACAAGGTACACAACCATTATCCACTCCACATCGCGAAATCTAAAGAAGAGTGAGTTATCGAAAAGCTCCGTAGGGTTGCCATGCATAAGGGCCGTAATAGCCTCATAACCTTCGCCATAGAGAGGTGGGAAAATGTAGATCAAAATACCAATCACCAAACCTCCGATCAACCACTTAGCATACTGTTTATTGATCTTTTTGAACTGCCCCCCAACCCACTCGTTGACTGTCGTGAGGTAGAATCCCATGAGTCCGCAAAATATACCCAACATAATAAACAGAGGTATCTCTTGGAGGTGAAAAGCGTCGGCAGGGGTCAGCGCCACAGCCAAGATAGGGTCGAAGCCCCTCATCATAAACGACACGGTGGTGGCGGTGATAGATGCGATAATGAGTGGAATGATCGAACTAACGGTGATGTCGAGCATCAAGATCTCCAACACAAAGACCAGACCCGTGATTGGAGCCTTAAAGATCGCCGAGAGTGCTGCCGCCGCACCGCAACACAACAGCAGGGTTGTGTTCTTGTAGTTGAGGCGCGCTATACGTCCCACATTCGAACCGATAGCCGCTCCCGTCAAAACGATAGGTGCCTCGGGACCGACCGATCCACCAAAACCGATGGTTGTCGATGAGGCTACCACCGAGCTCCATGTGTTGTGTCGAGGGATGTGTGAATTGCGCTTCGAGATGGCGTGGAGTACCCTTGTCACACCCTCCGAGATATTGTCGCGGACGATATATTTCACAAAAAGAGTGACAAGTATGATTCCTATGATCGGGTAGATCAAAAAGACTGGATGCGAGATATCTACAGGCATCCAGCTCACTAAAACAGCCTTTATGGTGTGTAGGAGTATCTCGAAGAGGTACGTTCCAAAACCAGCCAAAAAGCCGACGATGACCGCCAAGACGATCATCATCTGCCTCTCGCTGAGGCGTTTGCTAAGTCTTATGACTAAACGATATAAGCGGTCGTAGCGTATTTGCATTGTTCGTCTCTCCCTAGAAATGGTATATACCCATAATCTCTCTCACTTGGCGAACAGTCTCGTCAGCACTTTTGCGAGCACGCTCAGCTCCGCTTTGAGTCACCTCGTGAAGATATTTTTCGTTGTTGTAGATCTCCTCTATACGCTCTCTGATGGGTGTGATAGATTTGATAACATCCTCGGCCAACTGCTTTTTGAGATCTCCGTAGCGGATCTCGCAGCTTGCATATTTATCCTTGAAGTACTCAATTGTCGAAGCCTCCGACACCGACTCCATGATTGTGAAGATGTTGTTCACTGGCTCACTGATTGGTGAGTTGGGCACTGTTGGTCCCGAATCGGTTGTCGCCTTCATCACCTTTTTGCGGATCACGGCATCTGTGTCGCTTAGGTAAATACAGTTTCCCTCGCTCTTGCCCATCTTGCCCGAACCATCGAGCCCCGGGATCTTAACTGTCTCCTCACCAAAGTTATATGCTTGGCTCTCGGGGAAGAAGTCGACGTTATACATAGAGTTAAATCTGCGAGCAAACACGCGAGTGAGCTCCAAGTGTTGCTCCTGATCCTTACCCACAGGAACCTTAGCTGCGCGGTGCAACAAGATGTCTGCCGCCATAAGCACAGGGTAACACAAAAGTCCAGCGTTTACGTTGTTGGGTTGCTTGCGAGCCTTATCTTTGAAAGATACTGTTCTCTCCAACTCGCCCAAATAGGCGTGCATCGAGAGCAGCGTAGAGAGCTCTGTTACCTGAGGCACATCGCTCTGAACATAGATTGTTGCTACATTGGGATCCAGCCCTGCCGCCAAATACTCGGCCAATACACCGCGGATATTTGTGTGAAGAGTTTTGGGATCGGGGTGTGTGGTTAGTGCGTGGTAATCAGCTATAAAGAAGAAGCAGTTTGCATCGTGCTGCATCTTGATAAAGTTCTTTAGTGCTCCAAAATAGTTGCCTAGATGCAACTGACCCGTAGGGCGTATTCCACTGAGGACTGTCTCCATGATAGTTTTAGTATATCTTTATAATTTATATAATTGTTACTTTTTGATCTGCAAAGATATTAAAAAAGTGGTGATCGCACCATATAATTATGACTTTATAGTTTTTTTTTATATCTTTACGTCATTAAATAGACTTGACGTATGACAATAATTCAGTTGGAGTATCTTTTGGCGGTGGCTAATTGTGGCAATTTTTCGGCAGCTGCTGAGAAGTGTTTTGTGACGCAGCCATCTTTGAGCATGCAGATAAAATCTTTGGAGGAGGAGTTGGGGGTTGTTCTTCTGGACAGAACGCGCAAACCTGTTATCCCGACCGAAGCTGGTGAGGTTGTGTTGGAGCAGGCGCGTCGAACGATCATGGCCTACCAAAACATAAAGGAGTCGGTGGCGGAGCTCAAGGGCGAGATCACAGGAAAGTTGCGCTTGGGGGTGATCCCCACAATTTCGCCATACCTGCTCCACAAATTTATCCCCACCTTTGTGAGTCACTACCCCAAAGTGGAGCTGGAGATATGCGACATGGTGACAGCCGACATTATTGATGCCCTCAAGCGCGACCGTATAGACGCCGCTTTGGTTGCAGGTGGGACCTGTGGCGATGGGATCATTGAGCACGACCTCTTCGATGATCGTTTCTTTGCATATGTCTCGCCCGAAAATGCACTATCGTCGAGGCGCAATATAGATATCGACGAGATTAACCTTAAGGAGCTGGTGCTGCTCAGCAATGGAAACTGTATGAGGGATCAAGTCATAGAGTTATGTATGGCCAAACATGGAGCTCCCTCGAACTACTCGTTCGTGTCGGGTTCGATAGACACGCTGATGCGTATTGTCGACTGCACGCACTGCATGACAATAATCCCCGAGATGGCGCTGGAGTACATATCTGAGGATCGTCAAAGTCGGGTAAAAACTTTGGCCAAAAGTTCAACGAGTCGCAAGATTTCGGTCGCTGTGAGAAGAACATATGTTAAAAATTCGGTTATTAATGCGCTGATAAAGACCATTTTATCGTGTGTGAAGTAGGTGTGGGTGATTTATTGTGCGAGATTAAAGGCTATTTTTCATTTGTTTTTCGTAAATTTGCATGATTTATCTACATGTTAGATGGATAATGTAATTTAAAATTTAAGAGTATTTTATATGGACAAAATGGTTGAGACAATTGTAGAGGCAATTCAGGATAAAAAGGGTAAGAATATTGTATCGTTAGATTTGACAGGTTTTGATGGGGCTATATGTTCTCATTTTGTGGTGTGTCATGCCGACTCTACGACGCAGGTCGATGCTATCTCGAATGGTATCGAGGAGGCTATGCAGCAGAAGTTGGGCGAGAAGTTATGGAGAGTTGAGGGTCGACAGATGTCGTTGTGGATCGCGATGGACTATGTGGATGTTGTGGTACATATTTTCCAATCTGAGTTGCGTGACTTCTATAAATTGGAGGAGTTGTGGGCAGATGCTCCATTAACCAAATACGAAAGTGAATAGTTGTAATTTTTTATGGCAAAGAAGAAAAAAATAGGCACCATACGCCCATCGTGGATGTGGATTTATGCGGTCATCGGGCTAGTGATGGTGGGTTACTACCTCTATACGCTCGACGATAATGCACCCGTTAAAAGCGATTGGACCACTGTCGAGCAGATGGTAAAAAATGGTGAGGTCGCAAAAATCTGTATCGTGAATCGCGATGCAGCGGAGGTTTATTTGACCCCTTCGGCCGTTGAGGAGTATCGCAAAGAGGGTGGGGATGTTCTGTTCGACAATATCCCAACCACGGGTATGCAGCTATACTTTACGATCCCTTCGGTTGATTCATTTCGTGAGGATCTAAAAGGGGTATCCTTTGAGTCGGGCAATGAAGTACCTGTGACTTATGAGAATCGTGGGGGTGGATGGACCGAGATTTTGAGCCATATCTTCCCTTGGATCCTAATCATCGGAGTGTGGATCTTCATCATGCGTAGTATGCGTGGAGGAGGAGGCAGCGGAGCTGGCGGATTGATGAACGTTGGTAAGGCTCGCGCGCAAGTCTTTGATAAGGAGGCCTCTAAGCGTATCACATTTAAGGATGTGGCAGGTCTCGAAGAGGCCAAAATAGAGATTATGGAGATCGTTGACTTCCTCAAAAAGTCAGACAAATATATCGAATTGGGAGCCAAAATCCCCAAGGGAGCACTTTTGGTAGGCCCTCCCGGAACGGGTAAAACGCTGTTGGCGAAGGCTGTGGCAGGGGAGGCAAATGTGCCATTCTTGTCGATGTCGGGATCCGATTTTGTGGAGATGTTTGTGGGTGTTGGAGCCTCTCGTGTGAGGGATCTTTTCGAGCAGGCGAAGCAGAAATCTCCATGTATACTTTTTATTGACGAGATCGACGCTATTGGTCGTGCGAGGGGAAAGAACGCTGGATTCTCGGGCAACGACGAACGTGAAAACACACTCAATCAGTTGCTTACCGAGATGGATGGTTTCCAGACTAACACAGGCGTTATCGTCTTGGCGGCAACCAATAGAGCCGACATCTTGGATAAAGCGCTTCTGCGTGCAGGGCGTTTTGATCGTCAGATAGATGTGGGATTGCCCGATGTTAAGGAGCGCGAGGAGATATTTAATGTCCACCTCCTAAAGCTCAAATTGGACCCAGCTTTGGACCGCTCATTTTTGGCACGCCAGACACCGGGTTTCTCGGGAGCCGATATCGCTAACGTGTGTAACGAGGCGGCACTTATCGCTGCGCGTCACAATAAACCATTCGTGGCGAAGGATGATTTCTTGGCCGCTGTGGATCGTATCGTTGGAGGATTGGAGAAGCGCAATAAGATCATTACCGACGAGGAGAAGCGCCGCATAGCCTATCACGAGGCGGGCCACGCTACGGTGAGCTGGATATTGGAGCATGCGAGTCCACTTATCAAAGTTACGATCATCCCACGCGGAAAGGCGTTGGGTGCGGCGTGGTACCTTCCCGAAGAGAGGCAAATAACTACGCGTGAGCAACTTATGGATGAGATGGCCGCTACTTTGGGTGGTCGAGTGTCGGAGCAGATGACCTTTGGTGAGATCTCGACAGGTGCTCTCAACGACCTAGAGCGTGTCACTAAACAAGCATACGCGATGGTGGCATACTACGGTATGGGGCAAAAGGTCGGAAGCTTGAGCTACTACGATTCATCGGGCCAAGGGGATATGGGCTTCACAAAACCATACTCGGAGCTCACAGCCCAAGCTATTGATGCTGAGGCCAAAGAGTTTATGGTCGAGGCCTACGCTATGGCTCAAAAGGTATTGACAGATCATGCGGCAGGGCTCAAAGAGTTGGCTGAGTTGCTCCTCGAGCGTGAGGTGGTATTCACGGAGGATGTAGAGCGAATTTTTGGTCGTCGCAAAAAAGATATCGAGAAGGATAAGAGGGAGGCCGAAGCGGCTAAAAAGAGAGAGTTGGAGCAATCAGTGGAGGAGCAAAAGCCTACAGCAGAGCAACCAATGGAGGAGCAAAACTAACTTAATTATATAGGTATAAAGAAAGTACCTTAAGAAATGAGAGGTGTGTGAAACACCTCTCGAACCTGAACCAAACCTAAAAATGAGAGAAAAAATAACTACCTTGCTAATTCGTTCGGTAAGTGCAGCGGTGATGTTAGTCGTTGTGGTTGGCGCGACGATGTGGTGTTCGCTAACTTTCGGAGCGCTGCTATTGGCTATCACCGTAGGGTGCGTATATGAGTTTAATCGTATATCGCGAACTCTGGGCTATGAGCCTTTGGAGGCGATGAATATTGCCACCTCCATTTCGATATTTGCATTTGCATACGATGGCTTCTTTAACTCTAGTGCGTTGAGTATCCCCATAGCACTCTTTATTATGTTGTTGGTGCCGTTGACATTTATCGTTGAGCTGCTCAAAGGTCGAAAGAACGCGATTGTCAATATAGCGCTGACACTTATGCCTCTGCTCTACATAGCAGCTCCCTTGGCGCTGTTGGCAGGTATTCCGATCCAGATTTCGGGAGGTGTATGGTCACCAAT
Organism: Rikenellaceae bacterium; assembly: GCA_047173955.1. Classification (GTDB taxonomy): domain Bacteria; phylum Bacteroidota; class Bacteroidia; order Bacteroidales; family Rikenellaceae; genus Alistipes. Next base: position 2,908 of record JBCQUO010000006.1, on the reverse strand, counting down.
TGTGATGTTGGCATACTTTGTCGTGGTGTGGTCGAACGATGTATTTGCATATCTCTTTGGGGTCACTTTGGGTCGTCACCCTTTGTGTGCAACTATCTCACCCAAAAAGAGTTGGGAGGGTTTTGTAGGAGGTGTCATAGGCTCAATTGCGACGGCTTGCTTGGTAGCCAACTTTGTTGGGGGAGATATGGCGTTGTGGATAGGAATAGCTATCGTAGCAACGACAACAGGTGTGTTAGGTGATTTGGTTGAGTCGATGTTTAAACGCTCGGTCGAGATCAAAGATTCAGGTTCGTTGATGCCCGGCCACGGAGGGTGGTTGGATCGTTTTGATTCACTGATCCTCTCGGCTCCATTTGTTTTTGTCTTTCTGTTGATCGTGAACCTAATAAAGAACTAAATTAATTCGTGCCACTTTTAGGTGGTGGGAGTTAAATATAATAACGTAAAATGAACGAAATTTTTTCAAACCTATATTCGCAATAATTATGAAGATAAATAAAGAGGGTTATGGTATAATCTGCACTTCGGGTGCTATATGTTTGGCTTTGTGGTTTGCCTTTTACAAATTGGTAGATAAATATACCGATACTGGACTACTTATGTGGTTTGGCTCGATCTTTATATTGGTATTTTGGTTCTTCATAATTGCATTCTTTCGTGAGCCCAGACGCGTTGTTATCCACGATGAGGAGTTGATCTTTTCGCCATGCGATGGTCGCGTGGTGGTCACAGAGGCGGTCTACGAGGGTGAGTGTATCAAGGAGGAGATGATGCAGATCTCGATCTTTATGTCGGTGACCAATGTGCATATCAACTGGCTGCCAGTGGGTGGTGTGGTTGAGTATTTCAAGTATCACCCCGGGCGATTCTTGGTCGCTTGGCACCCCAAATCATCGACCGAGAATGAGCGTACAACAACCGTTATAAAGCGTGCAGATGGTCAAAGGGTCCTCTTTAGGCAGATTGCTGGTCTTATCGCAAGGCGTATTGTATCTTACATGAAGGTCGGCTCCACGGTGAAGCAGAATAAAATATCGGGATTCATAAAGTTCGGGTCGAGACTAGATGTTTTGATCCCCAAGGATTGCGAACTTTTGGTCGAGATAGGTGATAGAGTCGTAGGGTCGCAAACCCCTATTGCTCGTTTTAAAAATTCGTAAAGTATGCGAATTAAGGTTTGAGAATTCAAACCTTGATTCGCACCGCTTAAGGGAGCAAAACCTTGTTTTGCGACTAAGCCCACTCCCTAAGGGAGGGGGTTTGGGGGTGGGGTAAAGTATGATAAATGTAAAAAAGAGAAAAAAGTTCAAACCTTAATTGGCATAGAGTATGGTTATAACACTAGAGCGCGTCACAAGATTTTTGGTCGGCATTGCTATCACAGCAATGGTGATCTTTTTGGTGTGGTATTTCAGCTCGGTGGTGACCTATATATTGATTGCAGCGGTCCTAGCTGTGATGTTTAGACCTCTGGTGTCGTTGCTCGGATCTCTCCACATCAGAGGGGTGAAGATGTCGCGAAGTGGTGCGGCTATAATCTCGCTCTTTGCTATCTGGATCCTCTTTGCCCTTATCTTTATGTTGTTGGTGCCGTTGATCTTCTCGAAGTTCAACGAGCTCTCGTCGCTTAACCTCGTCGAGGTCTTTAGGTCGGTCGAGGCTCCGATGTTGAAGGTGCAGCACTACCTCCAAGGGGCTTTGTCGCTCCCCGAATCGGACTTCTCGCTGAGCGACTCACTCGTGAGCACAATGAAGCAGTTTGTCGATTTCGACACCCTAAATACCGCCTTTACATCTATCGTAGGGCTTGTGGTGTCGTTCGTCATCTCGTTCTTTTCCATCTCGTTTATCACCTTCTTTTTCCTTCGCGACGACGGGTTGTTCAACAAGATGGTCTCGGCTCTCTTTCCTAACAAATATGCCGAAAATGTCGACCGCGCGTTGACATCTATTTCGTACCTATTGTCAAGATACTTCGTCGGAATTTTGGGCGAGAGTATCTCTATCTTTATGTTGATGTCGCTTGCGATGATCTGCTTTGGGATGAAGAGCTCCGATGCGCTATTCATGGGGTTGATTATGGGTGTACTAAACGTTATACCCTACGCAGGTCCATTCATGGGGGCCATAACATCCCTCTGCTTGGGTGTTATCTCGCCTATAGAAAGCATGGGGGTAGGTCAAACATTAATTGTCATTTCGTGTACCATAGCAGTTATAAAGGGGGCAGATGATTTCATCCTTCAACCTACGCTCTACTCCGAAAGGGTCAAGGCGCATCCCTTGGAGGTGTTTATTGTGATCCTGCTGTCGGGATATATGGCTGGAATATTGGGTATGCTTCTTGCAATACCCTCATACACAGTGGTCAGGGTCTTTGGTAAGGAGTTCTTCTCGCAGTATTCACTCGTGAGACGTTTAACAGATAAAATTTAGTGATGACACTTGAGGGTGTAGTAGTTGAGGGGCAAAAGCTAGGGCGAAAGTTGGGTTTTCCAACAGCCAATATAGTTGTGGATGAGGATCTTTCGATCCCCAATGGTGTGTATCGTTCGCGTGTCGAGGTTGGAGGGGTGGACTATCTGGCCGTATCTAATGTCGGCCATAATCCAACTGTCGGAGGCGTAGCGCGCAGGGTAGAGAGCTTCATCATAGGTTTCGAGGGTGACCTCTATGGTCAAAGGTTGAGGGTTCACCTTATGGACTACCTCCGCCCCGAGATAAAGTTCTCCTCTGTCGAGGAGCTTCGGGTGCAAATTTCAAAAGATATAGAGTCGGTGTTGTATCTCTTTAGAGGCCTTGGTTAATAACGTGAGTTTTGGATAAGGGAACCTTATTCAAAACACCTCTAAAATAAGTCTCCCCCAACGGTTTGGGGGAGATTTAGAGGGGGTTATCGAATATA
>JBCQUO010000073.1:0-9193 GCA_047173955.1 Rikenellaceae bacterium | reverse complement strand
ATCCCTCTACGCCATCTTTAAAATTTCATCCACCTATCAACGTTCTCTAAGTTTGGTGTTTAACAAGGAGGCGAACTTTCAAAGATACCGTATAGTGCTGATCGGTCACGTACGCATAAGTACGCTCCCTCACATCCCTCTACGCCATCTTTAAAATTTCATCCACCTATCAACGTTCTCTAAGTTTGGTGTTTAACAAGGAGGCGAACTTTCAAAGAGACAATTAATAAATAGTTTTCAACGGATAAAATTATCGTTTTTCTCAAAATAATCATATCTTTGTGAAAGAAATTGAATCTTATAAACTACAAAGATGTCTAAAAAAATAGGTATTGCATGCGATCATGCAGGTTATCAGATGAAGGAGTTCTTGGTCGGCTACCTCTCGTCTAAAGGTTTCGAAGTGCTAGACTATGGATGCTACTCCGAAGAGAGCATTGATTATCCCGATTTCGCCCACGCCCTAGCTAAAGGCTACGACGAGGCGGAGATATCGCGCGGAGTGGCACTCTGCGGCTCGGGCGAAGGAATGGTCATGTCCCTCAATAAACATCAACAGATCCGCGCTGGTCTATGTTGGAACGTCGAGGTCGCAACCCTTATCCGCCAACATAACGATGCCAATGTATTGGTCCTCCCAGCTCGCTTCGTCGATAACGACGAGGCCTCAGCTATGGTCGACGCTTGGCTAACAACAGAGTTCGAAGGGGGTAGACATACTAAACGCGTCGAAAAAATCGCCTGTAAGTAGAGGTTGTTTATTTCGGCTATTATTTCGGTTGCTATTTCGGTTGTTAAGAGGCTGGACTGCCTCACGCCGGCGGGCGCACAGCAAGCTGTGATTTGTCCTTCTTGCGCTTTGTGTTGTTTGTGGCCGTGAGGAATTTACGCACAGCGCAAAGTATATAATTAAAAATAGGTATCACGAACTTCGAAAGTAAACTTTCGGTTCGCGGTACCTATTTTCAATTATCCTCCCCCTCTCGGGGGAGTAACCTCGCGGCCCCAACCCCCAAAGTGAGGTGACTACATGCGAAAGCGCACGTCTCGCTTGGCATCTCTCACTTATCTAAGGCTTTCTCTATCTTTCTCAGTTCTACTCAGCCTTTCTCAGTTCACTGTCATTATCCTCCCTCGGTCTCCGAACTACAATAAAGGAACTGAGTAGAGCTGAGAAGGGCTGAGACAAGTTGAGAAGAGGTGTCAAACTAAACGTGGACCTTCGCATGCTGCCACTCGGTTGGTTGGGGTGTTGGGGGCGCGGAGACCCGAGAGGGGGTAATATAAAACTAGTGTCACGGACCGAAAGCTCGCTTTCAAGGTCCGTGACACTAGTTTTATATTATACGTTCACCAGAGGTGAACTTCCGCGCTCGCAACAACACCGCAACCGCAAGGAAACACAAATCACAGCTTGCTGTGCGCCCGCCGGCGTGAGGCAGCCCAGCCTCTTAAAAAACAGCCTCTCTAAGGTTAGCTTTTCGCTTTAGCTTTTTCGATCTGTTTTTTGAGGGCATCTATAGCTTCATCGACAGCCTCTTCGAAGCTTTTAGCTTGGCGTTCGGCCACAAGGTCGTCGCCCGGGATGCGGAGGGTTATGGTTGCTACTTTATTACCTTTCTCGTTGTCTTTATCTAGCTTCAGTATTACATCTGCTCCTGTGGAGTTATCTGCGAAACGATCTAGTTTAGCCATTTTTGCCTCTACGAAATCAAGAAGTTTTTTGTCTGCGTCGAATTTTACTGATTGAATTTGAACGTTCATAACTTTTCGTTTTTATGGTTAATACTCGACCCTCTGTCGTGGGTCCTCTTTTACATCTTTTTTACTCACCTCCATTGTCTTTTTCGTCGGACTCCCCTCCGCCTCCGCCCCTAGGGTGGGCCGATTGGTAGCTTTTGCAGAGCGCGGAGATTGAGTTGTGGGTGTAGAGCTGCGTTGCTTGCAACGAGCTGTGGCCCAGTAACTCTTGAATCTCTCTCATGTCGGCCCCTTCGTTTAGGAGCTGTGTTGCGAAGGTGTGCCTCAACACGTGAGGGCTCTTTCGCCCCTGCACCCCGGCCTCCGATAGGTCGTGTCTCACGATACGATAGACCATATTGGCGGAGATCCTTTTACCTGCTTTAGATAAAAATAGAGGAAAATTGGGAGATATGCAAATATTTTGCTCATTTAATTTAGAAATGTATTGCAAAATTATGAGGCGCACCGATTCGATGATTGGAATCATACGCTGCTTGCCACCCTTACCATTCACTTTGAGGGTACGAAAATCGTCGCTAAAGTCATCCACGTTGATCGCCACGAGCTCTGCGGAGCGTATCCCCGTGGCGTAGAAAAGCAGGATGATTAATCCATCGCGCAGATCTCTAAACTCTGCACTGTCGGACTTATCGAGCGAGTGTTGGTTGACCATATTCATCTTGGAGGGGGCGATAAATGTGGGGAGTTTTTTTGTGCATTTGAGCGCGTGAATACCTTGAGTTGGGTTGCTGGGTATGATCCCATTGCTGAGTGCCCACCTAAAGAAAGAACGTAGCGTGGAGAGTTCGCGGTTGAGAGTTGTCGCCGCGACCACGCCACTATCCATGCGATCGACTATCCACTCGCGTATGGTGTGGTGGCTGATGGCGCAGGGGTCAAACTCCTCGCTAGACTCCACACCCCTCCACTGCAAAAAGAGTTCCAAATCTCGTTTGTAGTTACGCAACGTGAGGGGTGAATATCTCCTCTCGCTCTCTATGTATGTTAGGAATCGCTCGATAACCATGGGCTCGATATTGTTGTTGTTGTTTAGTGGAGTTCCCCTTTAAATATCCCAATCCCAGAAGCGCAAAATATTTCGCTTCTGTTTAACCCTCATCTCTATATCGGGATTAATCTCTTTGAGTCGCTTTAGAAACTCCTCCTCGCGCACTGGCGAAATCAAGGCTGTCTGGACTCGGCCCTTACTATAAAACTTAATCTCCAATCTATTCAGAGATGCGGCAGGTGATGAGAGGGGGTTGTATGAGCGTCTGATAGTCTTGATTCTCGTAATATCAATACTCCCCATCTTGAAGCCAAACGCCCTGATAATTAAACTCTTTTCGGCAATAGTATAGTCTATTGTGAAAAATAGCGACAAGCAAATTACCACTATAAGGAGGTAAACAATACCTACTACCATGCTCTTTTCGAATAGACGCTTGCCATCGAACAAAAGCGGAAAAGCGACTGCGACAAATGTCAAAGTAAAAAGTATTACACTAATGCGAGATCTGTATTTCATGGCTGGTTTGGGTTATTTAATTTACAAATTTAAATGCAATATCTTTGTGTGCATAAGTGCCTCCGTAGCGCCCCGACTTTGATATTAAGTAGTGTAAAACAATTATTGCCATATTTTTAAAAGCACTCTTGGAGCGATATTTTTCACTATTAAATCTTAGTATAGAACCACTATATTTTCAATTCAATAGCAAAAAATCTCATTTCCAATAGCACTCTTAAAAACACACCAATAATTATTTTACCCTACTTATATCTATTGCATTTGTTTTTTCAATCCAACGCTGAGGAGTGAGAACAAAGCTATTTAATCCAGACTCACTTCTAAAGGCATCGAATTCGAGGGGTTTAGAACATAAAATTACCTCTCTTGAGCTGCTACTTCGCGGTTTTGGCGGCTCACGCTCAGGATCAGACCCAAAGCTATGGAGGTGAAGAATAGTGACGATCCACCGCGCGAGATTAGTGGCAGGGTCTGCCCTGTTTCGGGGGTGAGATTCACGGTGACCATTATGTGTAGCAGCGCTTGACACGTTATCATCACCGCCAGCCCTAGGACCATAAGCGCAGGGAAGGCTGTGCGACATTCGCGGCTGATCTCCATAGCCCTGAAGAATAACCATAGGTACAACATCAGCACTATGAGCGAGAGGATCAAGCCATACTCCTCGACAAAGAATGCAAAGGCGTAGTCACTTTCGGGATGGATCATCTCGACGCGCATGGCGCTATGGCCAGCCCCCTCACCAAACACCCCTCCGTTGTGGATCGCTATCATCGAACGTTCGGTGTCGGTGAGGTCGTTGATATTGGTTTTGGTGCGGTCGGTGGTCAGGAGCTCTATCCATGTCGAGACGCGGTTGCTCGCTGTCTCGCTTCGTCCAGCCCCTACCATCATATACATAGCTCCAGCTGCCACCACAATCAAAATTATCTTGCCCAGCTCGCTCCACTTCACGCGGCCGATAATCATCACCACGAACGACGCAACGAAGAGCAACACAGCCGACGAGGTGTGGGCCGAGACAATCACTCCGCAGGCCAAAAACACAGGAAAGAGGATCGGCATTGTACCCTCGCGCCATATCTTCTTTTGCCCCGGCAGAGCCCACAGAAATGGGTTGAACGAGGGGACGATCCTCAGTCGGTCGATCACATTTTGGCGAATGGTGAGTGCGCGTGCGAGGTTGAGTATGGTGGCCACCTTGAGCGCCTCGGAGGGTTGAAACTGAAAACCTCCGATGGGGATCCACCGCGCCGCGCCATTTGTTGTGACACCCAACGCGTAGGCCAACAGCGTCAGTCCAATCGAGATCCAGTAGGCGGCTGGGGTGAAGTGTCGGACTATGTGGTAGTTGATTTTGTGGGCCACAAAGAGGAGTGTGATACCGATGAAAAGTATCAAGAACTGCTGTTTGAGGAAGTCCGAGGTGGAGCGTATGGTGTTGGCATCGTAGGCCATCTTTGCGGTCGATGAGTATACGACAAGCACAGATATAACCGCCATCATTGCGATTATAACCCACAATACCTTGTCGCCCGAAAACCACCATGAGTGTCCATTCGGGTTGTTTTTTGATGTCGTTGAGTCGTTCGATGCCATATGAATTTTATTTTTTTACTATTGTGTGCGTTATATCCAAGTCGTCATTGCGGACTCCGATCCGCAATCTCAAAACCTTGACCTTTCCCTAACGTCATTGCGGACTCCGAGCTGCAATCTCTGCCTCGGTCGTGCAATGTTTCGCTAGGGGTTGCGGCTCGGAGGCCGCAATGACACGGAGCGGAGAGAGTTTTATTTTTTATTTGCTACCCACTCCTTGAACTGTCGGCCGCGGTCCTCGTAGTTCTTGAATAGGTCAAACGAGGCGCATGCAGGCGAGAGGAGAACGACATCGCCCACCATAGCCGCTTTGTGTGCAGCTACCATAGCCTCGTCCAACGAGTTCGTAGAGATGATCTGAGGGATCACCCCCTCGAATGCCTCCTCTAGGGCTTTGTTATCTACACCCATACATACCAATGTGTGGACTTTGTTGCGCGCGAAATCTTTGAGCGGAGCGTAATCATTGCCCTTGTCGGTGCCTCCAGCGATCCATACCGTGGGGTTGCGCATGCTCTCTAGGGCATACCACACCGAGTCTACGTTGGTCGCCTTGGAGTCGTTGATATAGGCCACTCCATCTATCACACCTGCGGGCTCCAAGCGGTGCTCCACAGGGCTGAACTCCACAATAGAGGCCTCTATCGCGCATGGCTCGACACCAGCCGATAGCGCAGCCAACGATGCCGCCATCGCGTTGTAGGCGTTGTGCAGACCTTGAATCTTCATCTCCGAGGTTGGGATCCGCACAGTCATATCGGCCAAGTGGGCCACGACCGTGTCATCTTGCAGGTATGCCCCCTGCTTGGGACGGAGCTCTCCCACAGCGATAAAAGGCAAAAGGTTCATCGCCATATCGGCCCCTTTGAGCATGCTCACAATCGTGGGGTCGTCCGACGAATAGATAAAGTTCTCCGTAGCGCCTTGATTGCGCGTGATTCGCATCTTGGAGTCGGCGTAGTTCTGGAAGTTATATTCGTAGCGATCGAGGTGGTCGGGGGTGATATTCATCAACACGCCGATGTCCGCCTTGAACTCATACATCCCATCCAGCTGAAATGAGCTGAGCTCCAAAACATACCAATCGTACTCGCCCATAGCCACCGTGTAGGCGAAGCTCTCGCCAATATTTCCGCCCAGAGCGACGTTGTATCCTGCGTCACAAAGGATCTTGTAGATAAGCGATGTGGTTGTGGTCTTGCCATTGGAGCCTGTGATGCAGATTGTTTTCGATGAGTCGAGGTAGCGCCCAGCGAACTCGATCTCCGAGATTATGGGTGTGCCCAACTCCCTGAGCGCCTTGATGATCGGTGCCTTTTCGGGGATCCCGGGCGATTTAATCACCTCGTCGGCCGATAATATAAGCTCTTGGGTGTGGCCTCCATCTTCGAATGTCACCTCCCAATCCTCCAACAACTCTTTGTAGCGAGGCGCTATGCGTCCCATATCCGACAAGAAGGTGTCGAATCCCATCTTCTTGGCCAATATAGCCGAACCAAAACCGCTGATTCCCCCCCCCAATACAACTATGCGTTTTGTTTTATTCTCCATTGTACTATCTGATTTTAAGGGTTGCGACAGTCATAGCTGCCAACATAATAGATATGATACAGAAGCGGATCATGATCTTGGTCTCGAACATCCCCTCCTTTTGGTAGTGGTGGTGTATGGGCGACATCAAAAAGACGCGTCTACCCTCGCCATACTTTTTCTTTGTATATTTGAAATATCCCACCTGAATCATCACCGACAGCGACTCCACCAAAAATACTCCACATAGAAGTGGCAGGAGGAGCTCCTTGCGGATGCAGAGCGCAAAGACCGCGATGATTCCTCCGATCGACAACGACCCTGTGTCGCCCATAAAGATCTGGGCAGGGAAGGAGTTGTACCACAAAAATCCGATCAGCGCACCGCCCAAAGCTGCGGCAAAGACCAACAGCTCTCCACTGCTGGGTATATACATGATGTTGAGGTAGTCGGCATAGACAACGTGTCCCGAGAGGTATGCCAATATTCCCAGCACAACAACTATAGGCACCGATACCCCCGTGACCAAGCCATCGAGTCCATCGGTGAGGTTAGCTCCGTTCGATACCGCTGTGACAACCAAAATAGCCACCAACACATATAGTATAAATGTGCCGCAGGTGTTGTGGCCTGTGAAATCGCCATAGTCCAGCTCATTATCTTTGATAAAGGGGATTGTTGTTTTGGCCACCTGCTGCGACTCTATCTCGAACCTCTCGGCTGCCGACATCTCGATCGACACGGGCACTTCGGCCTTCTCGCGGATCGACACCTCGGGCGAGAACCACATCACCACACCCACGATGATTCCCAGACCCACCTGTCCGATAATCTTGAATCGGCCATTGAGCCCATCCTTATTTTTGCGGAACACCTTGATGTAGTCATCCAAAAATCCGATCAGCCCCAACCAAACGGTGGTGACGATCATTAGCAAGATGTATATATTGTCTAAGCGACCAAAAAGAAGCGTGGGGAGCAGTATGGCGAGGAGGATCATCAACCCTCCCATGGTGGGTGTGCCCTGCTTTTTGAGCTGCCCCTCGAGCCCCAAGTCGCGGATCCCCTCACCGATCTGTTTGCGCTGAAGAAGTCTGATAATAGGTTTTCCGAATGTGATGACAATTATCAACGCCAAAATCACAGCTAGCGATGATCTAAATGTAAGGTAGTTAAACATTCCTCCTCCGGGAATATCTATGCCCCTTTCGAGGAGGAATTTCGATAGATGGTAAAACATTTGTAGTTGTTATGTTATTATAATTGATTCATTGCCTCGCGTGCCACCTCGCGGTCGTCGAAGTGGAACTTGTTCTCTCCGATTATCTGGTATGTCTCGTGCCCCTTGCCTGCGATTAGGATTATATCGCCTGCCTTGCTCATCATCACCGCTGCGCGGATAGCCTCCACGCGGTTGGTTATTCGGAGGTATCTAGCTCCTGAGCAACCCTTGTCGACCCCTGCCACCATGTCGCTAAGGATATCTTCGGGGTTCTCGTTGCGCGGATTGTCTGAGGTGAATATAGCTGTCGAGGCGTACTTCATCGCGATCGAAGCCATCACAGGGCGCTTCTCGCGATCTCGCCCTCCGCCACATCCGCACACAACATACAAATCTTGGTTAGCCCCTCTAATCTCTTGGATCGTGGTTAATACATTCTCCAGCGCGTCGGGGGTGTGGGCGTAGTCGACGATTATGGTTGTGCCATTGGGGGCGGTGATATACTCGAAACGTCCGCTCACCGAATGGAGCGAGCTCAAGGCTACCAACACTTCGCGCTTGTCTATGCCCAACATCGTAGCTGTGGCGTAGGCTGCCAACAAGTTGTAGGCGTTGAAACGTCCGATGAACTTAACCCACAGCTCCTCGCCATCTATGCGCAGCAACATCCCATCGAAATGAATCTCCACGACCTTGGCCTTGAAGTTGGCCATCGAGCGTAATGAATAAGAAACAATCTCTGCGTCGCAGTTCTGGACCATCACCCGACCATTGCGGTCGTCGATGTTGGTCAGGGCAAAGGCCCCCTTGTCGAGCGAGTCAAAGAGTCCCTTTTTGACCTTGATGTATTCGCTAAATGTCTTGTGATAATCGAGGTGGTCATGGGTTATATTGGTAAAAATCGCCCCATCGAACTCTAGCCCCTCGATACGATGTTGAGCTATGGCGTGCGACGAAACCTCCATAAAGCAATACTCACATCCGCAGTCGACCATGCGACGCATCATCTCGGCCAAACGTATCGAGTCGGGGGTGGTGTGGGTAGACTCAATTGTCTCGCCTGCGATTTTGTACTCCACCGTCGAGATCAGCCCCACCTTGTATCCCAGCTTCACAAATAGGTCGTGAAGAAGCGTTGCCGTTGTGGTCTTGCCGTTGGTGCCCGTAACACCGACCACCTTTAGCTCCCGCGAGGGGTTACCATAAAAAGCCGAAGCTATGCGCCCCATCGCTTGGGAGCTATCCTCCACACATATATAACACACCTCGTCGACTATCGTGTCGGGGACTCTTTGGCACACAACCGCGGTGGCTCCCCTCTGGATCGCCCCCGATATATAGTCGTGACCATCGACCACCTCGCCTGTGACTGCGAAGAACATATCTCCACCCTCCACCGCGCGAGAGTCGTAGTGCAGAGCCGCTATATTGCGCGACACATCGCCCACAACCTCCGTGGGAGTGATCTCTCGTAGTAATTTTTTAAGCTGTTTCATGCCAATTAAGGTTTGAACTTTTTTCTCTTTTTTACATTTATTATACTTTACCCCACCCCCAAACCCCCTCCC
>JBCQUO010000072.1:0-9229 GCA_047173955.1 Rikenellaceae bacterium | reverse complement strand
CATAAAGATACAAAAACTTGCAGATATTTCCAAACCTAAACCAGTCGTAATTCATTATAAATCAAGATGGTAATTTATATATAAGGGTCGACTAATTAATCATTTATCATTGACCATTAACCATTAATTTCACTTCGGTTGGGTGGGGTTGGGGCGAGCGCGGAAAACCCCTGAAAGGTGGTAATATGAAAATAGTGTCACGGACCGAAAATTTATTTTCAAGGTCCGTGACACTATTTTTATATTATACGTTCACCAAAGGTGAACTTCCGCGCACGCAACAAACACACTCACAACCGCAAGGAAACACAAATCACAGCTTGCTGTGCGCCCGCCGGCGTGAGGCAGTCCAGCCTCTTAACACAGCCTCTGACCAAAAACCAAAAGCCACCAAAAGCCACCAACCACAGGCGCTACACATTTGTTGATTCTCGCAGTACGATTTCGGCATCGAGGACTACGGAGCGTGTAGGGGAGTTGGGGTCTTTGATCTTTTCGAGGATCAGTTCAGCGGCTTGGCGGCCCATCTCGAGCAGAGGTGCTTCGACCGATGTGAGGGGCGGGTTAACGATTGTGGCGAGCACTGTCCCCGAGAAGCTAGCCACGGCGACCTCTTGGGGCACCTTGATACCATCTTCGCGCAATCTGTTGAGTGCGCCTATGGCGAGGGTGTCGGTGAATGCGAATATAGCGTCGAACTTAACACCATTATTTATGAGATGATCGACAGCCTTTGCTCCATCATCGAATGTAACGCCGCTCTTTACGACCATATCTTCGTTGCATGTAAGGTGGAATTTTCGCAGAGCGTCTTTATATCCGCGCGCGCGCTCTTTGGAGTTATAGACATAGTCGGGCCCTTGGATATGGACGATATTCTTTCTCCCCGAGCGGATAAGGTTCTCGACCATAAAGAATGATTTGATATAGTCATCGACAATAACGTGCGACACATCCATCTGGTGGGGTATGCGGTCGTAGAATACCATGGGCATACCCTCCTTTTGGAGGCGTTGATATACATCTAGATTTTTTTTGTAGTCGCACAGGCAGACGATGATTCCATCGACCATAAATTTCTCCATGGTCGCTATATTCTCCCTCTCTCTCTCCCACGATTCACTCGACTCGGCTATTATGACCTTGATACCGCTACTATACAACACCTCTTGAATACCCCCTATTACCTGCGACGCATATGGTGTAATCATCTCGGGGACGATCACACCAATCGTATTCGTACGGCCGAACTTCAGGTTTGTAGCCACGGGGTTGGGTTTGTAGCCCAGCGAGCGTGCCGCCTCCAAAACTTGATTTTTGGTCTCTTGTCGGATATTTTTATCGCCCGATAGGGCGCGAGATACAGTCGATACGGAAATCCTCAAATATTCGGCCACATCTTTGATAGTTACTCGTTTCATAAGACTTTTGCGATTTACCACAAATTTACGATAAATTTTGAAAATTGCAAACGTTTGCAGATTTTGGTAACGTTTGCGCAAACGTTTGCAGGCGAAAAGTTAATAATAATGTTTGTTTAATGTGTGTTACAATTATAAATTTGTGATAGAACAACAAACAAAACCTTTAAAACATACAATTATGACTACCAAGAATTTCATCTACAAGAGATCAAATGTTAAGACAGGCATCCTCCATTTTGGAGTAGGAAACTTCCACCGCGCTCACCTTGAGAGCTATACCAATAGTTTACTAAATATGTGCGACACCGACGAGTGGGGTATCTGTGGTGCAATGTTAATGCCACAAGACAATATCTTATACAAGAAGCTTAAGGATCAGAAGGGTGTATATAGCCTAACTGTCTGCGGACGTGATGGCAAGAACCAGATCGAGATGATCGGCTCTTTGGTTGAGTTGCTTTGGAGCGGAGAGGACGCGGAGGCTATCATCAACAAGGTGGCAGATAAGAACATCCGCATTATCACAATGACAATCACCGAGGGTGGCTACAATATCGAGACCGACGCTGTGAAGGCCGACATCAAGAACCCATCGACTCCAACGACTGTGTTTGGAATCATCGCCGAGGGTCTACGTCGCAGAATAGAGGCAGGTAATGGTCCAGTGACAATCTTGTCGTGCGACAACCTCCAACACAACGGTAACACTTGTAAGCGAGTATTTAGCTCTTTCTTCAAGGCTCAGGATACACGTTTGGCTGCATGGGTAGAGGCTAATGTTACATTCCCCAACAGCATGGTCGACCGTATCACTCCAGCCACTACACTTGCAGACATAGATCGTATCAACAAAACTTTGTCGACTCCCGATTCGGCTCCTGTATATTGTGAGGATTATTTGCAATGGGTTGTCGAGGATAACTTTATCGCAGGTCGCCCAGCATGGGAGAAGGTAGGTGTAGAGTTCACCGACGATGTTGCTCCATTCGAGAATATGAAGCTATCACTGCTTAACGCTTCGCACACGTTGCTTTCGTACCCATCTTTGTTGAGCGGTTACCGCAAAGTAGACGAGGCGATGAAGGATGAGAGAATCGTGAAGTTCGTGCGTGACTTTATGGATATCGACGTTACTCCATATGTACCAGCGCCAGCCAACACAGATCTAGATCTATACAAGCAGATCCTCGTTGAGCGCTTTGCCAACAGTGCCGTGAGCGACCAGATTGCTCGTCTATGTGGCGATGGAGCATCGAAGTTCCCCGTATACGTTATGCCAATTGCGAAGCAGATGGTGGCTAACCGCGACAGTTTGATCCGCATAGCATACCTAATTGCAGCTTATCGCCACTACTTGAAGTATCGTATCGACGACAAGGGTGTTGCATTCGACATCTTTGAGCCAGCAATTACCGAGGCAGATATGGAGAAGATCGGCCACGAGGATCCAGTAGCGTTCCTCACAGCGTCTCCTTTTGCGATGGTTGATTTGGTTGCCGACCACAGATTCGTAGATGTTTATTTGGAGATGGTCGACAATATCAAGGAGCGAGGAGCTATGGAGGTGTTGGAGTCTATTATTTAAATAGAACCTTCACGTAGTCAAACTTCCCCTAAAAACCACCACCACCATGAAAACTCAAAATAGCTACGGTTTAGCTCCATTCGTGATCTTAACCTTTATATACTTTATCGTAGGATTCCTGACAACTGTCAATGGGCAGTTTCAGGGCCCCCTACAGATCGCCTTCTTGTCGAATGTCGAGGCTCTGCGCAACACACTCGTAACTCTCATTCCCTTCTTTTTCTTCTTGGGATACCTCCTCAATAGCTCACTCGGTGGGCGATGGATAGATATGTTTGGGTACAAAACCACACTCATGCGAGCTCTGCTCTTTATGATCGGTGGACTTATCTTCTACCTCATATCATCTATGATTGCGACATACTACGTCGATTGTGGGGTGAACATCGGTTCCGACTATGTGCCATATGGATACTTTATATTCCTTATAGGTTCGTTTTTGATGGGAACATCGGCGGCGATCCTTCAGGTGGTGATTAACCCCTATGTCAATGCCTATGAGCTACCCGGCACACAAGCCGTACAACGTATGAATATCGTCTGTGCTATCAACTCTTTCGGTACGACTATTGCACCATTCTTTGTCACTGGAATCATGTTTGCAGGTGTTGCGATGGCCAATGTTGAGTCCAATCAACTCATAATGCCATTTGTCTTGATGACGATATTTATCTCGCTCGTTACGCTCGTTACATATCGTTTGAACCTCCCCAACATCGAGGGTACATTTAGCGCCGAAGGGTCGACAAACAAGAGAAGTATATGGTCTTTTTCGCACCTTAAATTGGGCGTTGTAGCTATCTTCTTCTATGTCGGTGGCGAGGTTATGATCGGTGTTAATGTCAACCTTCACGCCATGGAGCTCATCGAGAGCGGTCGTCCCCTATACTTCTTGGGCAGCGACAACTTGTCGATCGGAGGTGTAGAGTTGGGTATTCCAGCCCTCTTGGCAACCCTCTACTGGGGCGGACTGATGATCGGACGACTTATGTCGAGCTTCACAAGCAAAATTTCGGCACGTACGCAGTTGGTTGTCACCTCTGTAGCGGCGGTGGTGATGACAATAGTGGCTATTTTTAGCGAGAACCTATGGGTTTTGATCTCGGTGGGTTTGTGTCACTCGATCATGTGGGGAGCGATATTTACATTAGCAGTCAAGGGTCTTGGGGAGTATACCTCAAAGGCTTCGGGAGTATTTATGATGGGTGTGTTTGGTGGTGCTGTATTCCCTCTCATCCAAGGGTTCTTGGCTGATAATTTAGGATCATGGCAATGGACATGGTCGATGGTTGTAGTGTGCGAGTTGGTGATCTTGTATTACGCTTTGGTCGGATCACACGTCAAAGAGGAGGAATTATTATAAAATATATAAAGGAAAAACAGTTATGAGCAAGTATATTGTAGGAATCGGCGAGGCACTTTGGGATGTGCTTCCTGAAGGTAGAAAAATCGGTGGTGCACCTGCGAACTTCGCATACCACGTTTCACAGTTTGGTTTCGACTCAAAAGTAGTGAGCGGTGTGGGTGACGATAAGTTGGGCGATGAGCTCCTCTCTAAGTTCGACGATAATGGGCTGAACTACCAAATCGAAAAGGTCCCATACGCTACTGGCACTGTTCAAGTGGAGTTGGACCCCAATGGAGTTCCGATGTACGATATCAAAGAGGGTGTGGCTTGGGATAATATCCCTTTCAACGCAGAATTGGAGGCTCTAGCCCAAAACACCAAGGTCGTATGTTTTGGCTCATTGGCACAACGTAGCGTGGTATCGCGCGACACGATCCACAAATTCTTGGAGAGCATGCCTTCGGGTGAGGGACACTACAAAGTCTTTGACATAAACCTCCGCCAAGGATTCTACACCAAGGATATCATCACCGACTCTATGGAGCGCTGCAATATCCTCAAAATCAACGATGAGGAGCTGGTAGCTATCAGCCGTATGTTTGGTTACCCGGGTATCGACCTCCAAGATAAATGTTGGATCTTGTTGGCCAAATATAAGCTCGAGATGTTGATCCTCACCTGCGGAGTCAATGGAAGCTACGTCTTTACGCCGGGCAACGTATCATTCGTGGCAACACCCAAAGTGGAGGTGGCCGATACCGTGGGGGCTGGAGACTCCTTCACAGCGACATTCATCGCCTCGATCCTTAAGGGTCGTAGCGTTAGGGATGCACACATGAAAGCCGTGAGAGTATCAGCATATGTCTGCACTCAACATGGAGCTATGCCCGTGATCCCCGAAGAGTATAAATAGGTTTTTAGGTTAATATATTTTAGTTTAAGTTAGTTAGGTTTTTTTAAGTTAGGTTTTTTTTTAAGTTAGTTAGTTTTTTAGTTAAGTTTTTTTATTAGTTAAGGTTGGTTACCGCCCCTCTATCATGTTGTGAAACTAGATAGAGGGTTTTTTATGATGTTTTTAAGCGCAGCATTCACAACCCCTAACTCCTAACTCTTAACTCCTAACTCTTAACTCTTAACTCTTAACTCCTAACTCCTAACTCACCCAAATAGCATTGCAAAGAGGGCCATGAAGAACATGCAGAGGGGTATTAGCAGCAGGGCACCTACCACGGAGAGGATAACCCCTAGGCATCCCCACCTATTTGTTTTGTGTGAGGGGAGGGGGTCCGAAAGCAGAGTTATGAGAAGTCCTACGAGAGGGGTTAACAGCAGGCTAAATATGAACGCCCATCCAAATCCGATGTTGCGTCGTGAGCCGATGATGCCGACGAGGACCGATAGGAAACAGCCCGAGAAGAGTCCGAAGAGGAGTAATAGAAGTGACATAGTTTTATACAGAATTAAATAATTATAGAATAGTAGAGATCAATTAACCCTAAGCCGTCATTGCGGACCCCGATCCGCAATCCCTAGCGAAACATCGGAGATTATATTTAGAGATTGCGGATCGGGGTCCGCAATGACGGTTATGTAGGGAGATTGCGGATCGGGGTCCGCAATGACGTTTTTTTTAGAAGTGGCGGAATCCCATAAAGTCCGAGTCGATCTTCAGGCCATTCGCATGCCACTCCATTATATTATGGTTATCAATAATCTCACCTATAGGGGTTATTTGTGTGGAAAATTTCTCCTCGAAGAGCGAAATAACCTCTACGGCCTCTTGTGGGTCGACGGTAAAGAGTAGCTCATAATCTTCGCCTCCGCATAGGGCCACCTGCGCGGAGTGTTGTGTGGGCAGGGACTCTACATCTATACGTGCCCCGACCCCTGACTGCGATATTATGTGCCTTATGTCCGAGGCCACGCCATCCGAAATATCCATCATCGCATGGACGGAGGGTTGTTGACCTAGCCATACCCCCTCTTCGATTCGAGGAGTGGGGCAGTAGTGGATAGAGGCGAGGGGGCTATTTATATCTCCTGCGAGGAGCTCTTTGAGCCCTGCGGCCGAATCACCGAGGCGGCCAGTGACAACTATTATATCGCCCACCTTAGCGCCCGAGCGACGTTTGATTTGGGTGTTGGGGGCTTTGCCTATGGCTGTCACGTTGATTGTAATTTGCCCAGTCGAGGCTGTGGTATCTCCCCCCACCAATGCTACCCCATGTTTGCGGCTGAGGGAGTGGTACCCCCTCATGAACTCCGCGGCCCACCCCTCGGGGAGAGCTTTGGGGAGCGAGAGGCTCAGTAGGGTAGCGGTGGGTTGTGCCCCCATGGCTGCCACGTCCGAGAGGTTTACGGACAGAGATTTGTGCCCCAAATCGAAGGGTGAGATCGACGAGCGCGTGAAGTGTATATCCTCTACCAACATGTCGGATGTAAAGACCAAAGAGTCGTTTTGGCCGATGGGCAGCACAGCGCAGTCGTCGCCTATACCCTCGAAATTGTTGAGTGGAACCCCCTCAAAGAGCGTTTTGATCGACTCTATAAATCCAAATTCGGTCATAATGGTAAGAATATTGAGTATTTATAATTTATTAATAATACAAAGATAGAAAAATTTTCAAATCCAAGTTATTTTTTTTACCTTTGTCGACATAATACTTATAACACGATGCGCTAAGATATGAAGATCCTAATTTTAAACGGCCCCAATCTCAATCTCCAAGGTAAACGAAACGTGGAGATATATGGAACAACTACCTTTGAGGAGTACATGACCGAGCTGAGGGCTATTTATAAGGATATTCAAATCGACTATTTGCAATCGAACCACGAGGGGGTGATGATCGACGCTATCCACTCCTCGGTGGGCGAATATACGGGCATCGTTCTTAACGCAGGGGCTTATACTCACACCTCACTAGCGATTCATGATGCAATATCAGGGGTTGCAACTCCCGTGGTCGAGGTTCATATTTCATCTATACTTGCGCGCGAAGCTGTGCGCCACCACTCTATGATCGCTCCAGCGGTCATAGGTTCGATTATGGGTTTTGGACTCGATTCGTACCGTTTAGGAATTGAAGCAATTATGAAATTTAACAAATAACAAATATTGTAGGCATATGCAAAAAATGAAAAAAACCAAGATTGTCGCTACTATTTCCGACATTCGTTGTGAGGAGTCACTCGTTAGAAGTCTCTACGAGGCAGGAATGGATGTTGTTCGTATCAACTCTGCTCACGCTACCGAAGAGGGTGCAACTCAAATTGTGGCTAACGTACGCAAAGTGAGTGAGTCTATTCCAGTAATGATCGACACTAAGGGTCCAGAGATCCGTTTGACAAACATCGGTGGTGGCGAGGGTCACATCATGTTCGAGAAGGGTCAAATCGTTAAGGTGAAGGGTACTGCAAACAACGACGACACAACTGAGGAGATGATCTATATGAACGTTCCAAGTATCGTAGAGGATATGAGCGTTGGCAAGCACTTCCTTATCGCAGATGGCGAGTTGGAGCTTGTTGTACTCGAGAAGAACGACGATCACCTTGTATGTCAATTCGAGATCGGTGGCAAGATGAAGTCTCGTAAGAGCGTTAACGTACCGGGAGTATCTGTAGCTCTTCCATCTATCACCCCTAAGGATGAGCGTTTCATCAAGTGGGCTATCAAGAACGATGTTGACTTTATCGCTCACTCTTTCGTGCGTACAGCAGCAGACGTTAAGGCGGTTCAAGATATCCTCGATGCACACAACTCTCCAATCAAGATCATCTCTAAGATCGAGAACCAAGAGGGTATCGACAATATCGACGAGATCATCGAGGCTTCATACGCTATCATGGTAGCTCGTGGAGATATGGGTGTTGAGCTTTCGGCTGAGAAGATCCCCGGAACACAACGTATGATCGTTGAGAAGTGTATCGCTGCTAAGCGTCCTGTAATCATCGCAACTCAAATGGTTTACTCTATGGTTAACTCTCCACGTCCAACACGTGCCGAGGTTAGTGACGTTGCAAGTGCAATCTATGAGCGTACAGATGCTATCATGCTCTCTGACGAGACTGCTACTGGTAAGTACCCTGTTGAGGCGGTTAAGACAATGGCTAAGATCGCTCGCGAGATCGAGAGCGACGAGGGTCAGTTCCCTCCAATGGTCGATATGACAATGGTGTCGGTTAACCACGAGATCACAGCTCAGTTGGCTCGTTCAGCTGTACGTGCTTGTACTAACCTCCCTATCAGATATGTACTTTTGGATACTCACACAGGTCGTACAGGTCGTTACTTGTCGGCTTTCCGTGGTCTAAAGAGCGTAGTTGCTGTATGTTACACTAAGCCAGCTCAACGTATCTTGGCTCTCTCTTACGGTGTTATTCCAATCTTGCGTAACCAAAACGACAACAAATATCACTTCTTGGCTGACGCTATGGAGTACATCAATGAGCACAACCCATTGGAGGATAAGAATTTGTTGGCTGTAGTTGGTGGTAGCTTCGGTTATGGTAAGGGTGGATCTTATGTTGAGATCGCAACTGTAGCAGATATCACAGCTCGTAACAACTCTATGAAGTAGGCGTTAGTTCTATTTCTGATATAACACGGTGGGTGGTTGACTTATGGGTCGACTACTCACTTTTTGTTTTTTTGAGGACGTTGCTAATTCTCCATTGTACCCACGTCATTGCGGCTAGGGGCCGCAATCTCCGCCTCGGTTGTGACATGTTGCGCTAGGGATTGCGGCTCGGGGGCCGCAATGACGTTATTAATTCATTCGTTAACTCCTAACTCCTAACTCCTAACTCCTAACTCCTAACTCCTAACTCCTAACTCTTAACTCTTAACTCCCAACTCCTAACTCCCAA
>JBCQUO010000071.1:0-9240 GCA_047173955.1 Rikenellaceae bacterium | reverse complement strand
AGCTGTAAATGCAGGGTTGGGATGGATAGGGAGGCAATCCCTCCTCATATCCCCCAAGTTTGGGTCGTTCATACTCCTCGGAGAGATAGTAATAGATGACATCCCCGACCAATACGACACCCCATACCTCGACAATGGATGCAAGGGGTGCCGAAGGTGTATCGAAGCGTGTCCTGCATCGGCCATAAATAACGACCTCACAATAGATACGCGACGTTGCATATCATGCCGCACAGTAGAGGTGGAGAACAACTCCGAAGTGACACTCAATGGATGGATATTTGGGTGTGACGAGTGCCAAAGTTGCTGCCCCCACAACCTCAAAAGCCCGATGCACACCAACCCCGACTTCGACACGATAGTGTCACCCCCAACTCGTGGTGAGTGGGAGGAGATGGACGAAGGACGTTTTATTGATTTGTTTGGGTCAACCCCTCTCAAAAGGGCTGGTATAGAGCGGATAAAGAGGTCGCTAGAGTAGCGCCTGCGCAACTAAATAAGATTGCAAAACTCCTCCCTCAGGCACGAAATAATTAGAGTAATTTTTTGCTCAGAAAGCTACAATCCCCACCCCGACCGATAATAATGTGGTCAAGGAGCTTAATGTCGAACAACGAAGCTGCCGAGGAGACCCTACGTGTGAGCTCTATATCTTCGCAACTTGGCTCGACACTCCCCGAGGGGTGGTTATGGATCATGATGATCTGGGTCGATAGAAGCTCCAAAGCGCGCTTAACAATAAGGCGGTGATCTACAATAGTGGCCGTCACACCACCCACACTCAGGCGCTGGCTCTCGACCACACTATTCGAAGAGGTCAAGTAGAGTACCCAACACTCCTCATGGGGCAAAAGGGCTAATTTAGGTTTGAAATGGTCCACAACATCTCTGCTCGAAGATATGGTAGAGAGCTCCGCCGATGCCGACTCCCGAACAAAGCGCCGCCCCAGCTCCGCTGCCACCACAATCCGCTGCGCGCGCTTTAGACCCAGACCTTCGACCATACGCAGGCGAGCAATATCCTCCGACATAAGTGCCGAAAGGGATGGGTATTTAGCAAATATCGAATCAACAGAGTCATCGACATGGTGCATATCCCCCAACAGCAGCAGCAACAACTCCTTGTCGCTGAGCGAGGCAACACCTCTAGCCATTAGTTTTTCGGATGCGTCAATCATAACCCTGCCTTATTATACCCTATTATACTCTAATTATACCCTACTCCCCGCTTTCGTAGCTGTCGAGTTTATCCAATAGTTCATCGCTCGCCTCGTCCGACACCCCTTGCGAAACAGATTGAGCAGCCCTCTGCTCAGCCTCCTTCTTGGAGTCCCCGACACCATGACCAACCTCGACACCCGAGACCATAACCTTGGAGTAGAATAGCGGTCTGCGAGAGGTAGAGTCCACATCGTGTGTAGTGACAAACTCGATAGTGTGGTGCTCCTTCTGCGCCCACTCGATCAAACGGCTCTTGAAGTCGGTCTCCGAGAGCATCAGATCCTCGAGGTTGATATAATCGGGATAGATTTTATTTATGAGTAGACGATTCACAAAATCGTAGCCCATATCCAAATATATAGCGCCAATAGCCGCCTCGAAAGCATCGCCCAAGAGGTGCTTCTGGAGGATATTTCCATTGCTATTGCTTATCACAAAGTCCCCCAACCCCATAGCCTTAGCTATACGGTTAAGCGATTGTCGCGATACGATCTTGGATCTGAGCTGAGTGAGCGACCCCTCGCTATGAGTAGGCAGCTCTATATATAGAAAATCGGAGGTGACAGCCTCAATGATAGCATCACCCAGATATTCCAATCTCTCGTTATTGATATGTGTACCATCATCTAAGACTAAAGAAGCTGACTTATGAATCAAAGCCAGCTTATAAAGTTCGATATTATGGGGGATAAACCCCCAAATATCGTCAACCATAGCATAATACACCCTATCCTCGCCGTATTTTCGCTTTATGTAGCGTCGTATAAATTCAAGCACGGTGGTTGCAAAAAAAGATAAGTGTTAGAGTTTACGGAAGATGACCGAAGCGTTGTGACCGCCAAAGCCAAAAGTGTTGCTCAAAGCACACTTAACTTCACGATATTGAGGTTTGTCCAGAGTCAAATTCAACTTAGGATCAATCTCTGGGTCGAGGTTTTGACAGTTGATCGATGGTGGGATAAATCCACGATTGATCGCGCAGATACAAGCCAAAGCCTCTACAGCTCCTGCCGCACCCAACAAGTGACCTGTCATTGATTTTGTCGATGAGATATTAAGGTTGTAGGCATGCTCTCCGAAAAGACCAACCACAGCCTTCAACTCAGCTTTGTCGCCTAGGGGAGTTGACGTTCCGTGAACATTGATATAATCAATATCCTCACACGAGATCTTCGCATCCTTCATTGCGTCGCGCATAGATTTGATAGCACCCTTACCCTCTGGGTGTGGCGCTGTAAAGTGGTGAGCATCGGCCGAAGCACCTCCACCTATCACCTCGCAATAGATTTTGGCTCCACGCGCCACTGCGTGCTCATACTCCTCAAAAATTAATGCTCCTGCACCCTCTCCGATAACAAATCCATCGCGATCGACATCGAAAGGACGCGACGCTGTAGATGGATCATCGTTTCTGGTTGAGAGCGCTTGCATAGAGTTAAATCCACCCACTGCTGGTTCATTCACGGGAGCCTCTGATCCACCCGTGAGGATGATATCTGCCTTGCCTAATTTGATTGTATCGAAGGCTTGAATCATACCGTGGTTAGACGATGCGCAAGCCGAAACAGTACAATAGTTAGGACCCATAAATCCGTATTTGATAGAGATATAACCTGCGGCGATATCTGCGATCATGCGGGGGATAAAGAATGGGCTAAACCGAGGGGTATGACCCCCCTCGGCATAACCTACACATTCATCAAAGAAGGTCTTTAGACCACCTATTCCTGAATTCCAGATCACTCCGATTTGCTCCAAATCCTCTGTCTCTAGGTCAAGTGTTGAATCCTCAACAGCCTGAGCCGAAGCGATTAGAGCGTATTGCGTGTATTGGTCGTATTTACGAACCTCTTTACGATCGAAATACTGGGTCCAGTCATAGTTCTTTATCTCGCAAGCAAATTTAGTCTTAAATTTCTCTGGATCGAACTGAGTGATTGTGGCACAGCCGCTAACTCCCTTTTCCAAATTTGTGAAATACTCCTCAATGTTATGTCCAAGCGCGTTTATCGTACCGATGCCTGTAACAACTACTCTTCTTTCTGCCATAATGCTAATTTAAAGACAAAAATGCCTTTGCGTGATAATTTTGTTCTCTGTTAATTCTTACTTATGTGACTCGATGTATGCAACAGCCTCACCAACAGTAGTGATCTTCTCTGCATCCTCATCTGGAATTTGAATATCAAATGCTTTCTCAAACTCCATAATCAACTCAACTGTGTCGAGTGAATCTGCACCAAGGTGGTTTGTGAAACTTGCTTCTGCAACTACAGCAGACTCTTTAACACCCAATTTGTCAACGATGATCTCGGCAACTTTTGATTGAATTTCAGACATAACTTTACTTTTTATTAGTTAATAATTATTATAAATTTTTGGATAAATCTTGTTTTTCCTCCATAATTTTAGGCAAATATAACACTTTTTTTGTTACTTTTGACACATTGTTCCACTTTTTTATCACCAACAACTCACTTTTTTTTTGAAAGAGACTAATTTACAAAGAGTTAAAAGACTTCTTATTATTTCCAACTCCGCAGCTCCAAACGAAGAGTTCCTCCAAAATTCGATCTCGCAGATCGAAGAACTACTGTGTGGGGTCTCGTCGTTGTGTTTTATTCCACATGCTGGGGTAACTATTCCTCTCGAAGAGTATTTCCAAAAGGTAAAGAGTCGATTCGACAATGTAAATATAGGTGTAGAGTCTCTGCACCACTCCCCCGACCCCATCCAAACAATCCGCCAAGCCGAAGCTATATGTGTGGGTGGCGGCAACACATTTGCCCTATGCAGTAGGTTGCAAGAGATGGGGGTGATGGAGACGATACGTGAACGTGTGGAGGCAGGTGTGCCATACATCGGTTGGTCGGCAGGAAGCAACATCGCAGCTCCGACACTCTCCACCACAAACGACATGCCGATAATCGCACCCAAAAGTTTCGACACGCTCAACCTCATACCCTTCCAGATTAACCCACACTACACCGACTCCACAATCGAGGGTCACGGAGGAGAGAGCCGCGAAGATCGGATCAGGGAGTACATAGAGTTAAATCGCAATAGGTGGGTTGTTGGCCTTCGCGAAGGGACAATGCTGCGCATAATAGACAACAACATCTAGCTAATAGGTAAGAGGCCAATGAGAGTTTTCGGATATGGCCAATCGCCACTCGAAGTCACAACAAACGATGATATTAATTTTTTAATGAAAATATAGAAAACATGACAACATTAATTATAGGTATAGGTTTGATCGGAGGTTCATTTGCCCTCTCGCTCAAGGACAACAACCTCACACAACGAGTTTTGGGGTACGATGCATCGCCAGCCAACCTCACCCAAGCTCTCGAACTGGGACTAATCGACGAGGCCGTTGAGCTCGAAGAGGGAATAGCGCAAGCGGACCTTATTGTCCTCTCAATCCCCGTTGACTCGATGCCGACGCTCGCCATCAAGGTGCTCAATCGCGTGACCCCCTCACAAGTGGTTATCGACATGGGATCTATCAAAGAGGAGCTGTGCGAGGTGATCTCGATGCACGCCAATCGCCGAAACTTCGTGGCTACACACCCGATGTGGGGAACGGAGCACAGCGGTCCGCAGGCGGCTCAAAAAAATGCCTTCAAGGGGCGCACATGTGTGATCTGCGAACAAGATAAGAGCTACCCCGAGGCGGTTGAGCTGGTCAAGAATATATACACAACCATCGGAATGCCAATGATTCATATGGATGCCGATGAGCACGACACACACGTTGCATACATCTCGCATATCTCGCACATTACATCCTTCGCCTTGGCACTAACAGTGCTCGAGAAGGAGCGAGAGGAGCAGCATATCTTTGACCTCGCAGGTGGAGGTTTCGAGTCTACGGTTCGTTTGGCCAACTCATCGGCCTCGACATGGGTGCCGATCCTCACTCGCAATAAATACAACGTGCTGGATGTCCTTCGCGAACATATCCACCAGCTCCAAATAATGCGCAAAGCACTTGAGTCGGACGATCGCGAGACCCTAACGAAGATGATGCGCAAGGCCAACACCATACAAAAAATTATCCATTAACAGAGCAGATGTCGAGCGAGACTACAAAGATAGGCAATTGGGGCGAAGAGATAGCCACGAAGTGGCTACGGCAGCACGGTTATATGATCGTCGCTCGCAATTGGCGTGCCGGGAGGTATGAGCTAGATATAGTTGCCCAGAAGGGTTTCTCAATCCACTTCGTAGAGGTCAAAACACGAGTTAAGGGTGGGTGGACCACCCCCGAAGATGCGATCAACGAAAAGAAATTCAGGTCGCTCCAGAGGGCTGCCAACGCATTTTTAGCATCGTTCCCCACCCCTCGTGAGCCGCAGTTTGACCTCATAGCAGTTGAGACATCCCCAAATGGAGAGTACGAAGTTAGATATTATGCCAATGCGATGGTGCCTCACTGGTAGTCCCCCATCTCGTCCAAAAAATAGGGTCAGTTTTTGCAGAATAGCTATACCGAAAATTTTAAAATTTAACTTTTTATTGTATCTTTGTTTGTCGAAAAATAAAAAACAATGACTTTAATATACGATTTTGCACTCTCCGTCTACTCACTCTTCGCACGCGTAGTTGCTATTTGGTCTCCAAAAGCACGCTGCTGGAGCAGAGGTAGAAGGGATCTTTTTGAGCGTATGGCCAAAGCTATACCTTCGGGAGAAGATATTGTATGGATTCATGTAGCCTCTCTGGGTGAGTTCGAACAAGGAAGGCCAATCATCGAAAAAATCCGCAAAGAGCACCCTGAGTACAAAATACTTATAACGTTTTTCTCCCCTTCGGGATACGAGGTGAGACACAATTACGAGGGGGCAGATTATATATTCTACCTCCCCGTAGACACTTCGCGTAACGTCAATCGCTTTTTGGATATTGTCAACCCCAAATTCGCAATCTTTGTGAAGTATGAATTTTGGTTGAACTTCCTATCTGAGCTGCGCACACGCAAGATTAAAAGTTATATTGTATCGGCCATCTTTAGACGCAACTCCATATTTTTTAAACCATGGGGATTTGCATGGAGAGAGGCTTTGGAGTCATTCGAGATTCTATTTGTGCAGGACGAAAACTCCAAAGAGCTACTCGCTGAGTGGGGCTTCGACAACGCTATTGTCGCTGGAGATACACGCTTCGACAGGGTGTGGGACATTGCCCAAAATAGCAAACAACTCCCTATCATAGAGAGTTTTGTTGGTAATAAAGAGATGATGATCGCAGGGTCGTCGTGGGAACCCGACGAGGAGATTATCCTCCCCTTGATAGAGAAAAATCCAAATATAAAGTTTATCATAGCTCCACACGAGATCGACAACGACCGAGTCTCTGGGCTTATCTCCAAACTCAAAAACCGCGGCGTTAGGTACTCTCAATGCGACGAAAACACCCCTCTAAACGAGGTTCAAGTATTGGTACTAGACACCATGGGGATGCTATCATCCGTATACAAATATGCCAAATGGGGATACATAGGGGGCGGATTCGGTAAGGGTATACACAACACCCTCGAGGCTGCGACCTTTGGGCTACCAATAGCTTTTGGCCCCAACTACCTGAAGTTCAAGGAGGCCTGCGACCTCGTATCTCTCGGAGCCGCCACCCCCGTAACATCGGCCCAAGAGCTCGAGGAGTGGTTTTCTAATCTGCAAAATAGACAAACACGCGAGGCCGTAAGCATCAAAACCCTCGACTACACCGCCCGAAAAAGAGGCGCTACATCCCTCATAACCAAAACAATCTTCAAATCCCCAAGCAAACAGTTGTCCGAGGTTTAGAGGCTGAGGTTTTGGCTTTTGGCTTTTGGCTTTTGGCTTTTGGCTTTTGGCTTTTGGCTTTTGGCTTTTGGCTTTTGGTCAGAGGCTGGACCGCCCTAACAGCGGGCGGCCGCACAGCAAGCTGTGATTTGTTTTCCTCGCGCTTTGTGTTGTGGCCGCGACTTTTTTGTTCACCTTCAGTGAACGTTTAATATAAAACAAGTGGATTCTGCCCTCGAAAGCGAGCTTTCGGTTCAGAATCCACTTATTTCATATTATCCCCCGTTGGGGGAGTCAAAGTCGCGGCCCACCCAAAACGAGGACCATAACATGCGAAGGTTACCATGTTCGCTGTTCATCACAACTTTTCTCAACCCTACTCAGCACTTCTCAGTTCATTGTCATTATACTCCCTCGGCCTCCGAACCGAAATAAAAGAACTGAGTAATACTGAGTAGGGCTGAGAAAAGCTGAGACGTATTGAGTTATGCGAATAAGGTTTGATACTCCAACCTTTATGCGCAGCAAATTTCGGAGCAAAACGAATGTTTTGCGACTAAGCCCACTCCCTAAGGGAGGGGGTTTGGGGGTGGGGTCAAATATGAAAATTAAAAAAAATGACACTTGATTAATAACAGATCCGTTCCTCGATTTTGAGAGTGTTGTGCGCGCGCCCCTCCCGAGAGGGGGTAATACAAATAATAGTGTCACGGACCGAAAGTTTACTTTCATGGTCCGTGACACTATTATTTGTATTATACGTTCACCAGAGGTGAACTTGCGCGCGCAACAAAATGCAACCGCAACATCGACACAAAAAGGAAAACTAAGTTTCCAAGTTGCAAAGGATATTACTTTTGAGTCGTTTGAGTTGCAGGGTCTGCGACAACCATGTTCTTATCTACGCGAAGTGTAACATTGCTATCAACCTCAACGAGAACAGACGCATCTTTCACCTCTTTAATAGTACCATAGATACCTCCAGCTGTGATGATCTTATCGCCTTTCTTTAGGCTATCGCGATAAGCTGCTGCTGCCTTACGCTTCTTTGACTCTGGTCTCCAGATCAAAAGCCACATAGCCAAGATCATTAGACCGATAAAAATGAACGAACTGTACTGTTGTGTCATTGGTGCCTCGGGTGCAGCCTCGACTGCAACTTGAAGGAAATTAATCATAAATTCAATTTTTTATAAGTTATATTATCTCTTATGGCTGCAAAGTTAACAATATATTTTATACTGCAACACTCCCGACATAAAAAAATTTACTCGTAACGTCCAGATTTAAGCCTCTCGACCTCCTCTGGGGTCAAAAATCTCCACTGTCCGCGCTTGAGGTTCTTCTTGGTAAGACCTGCGAAATATACCCTATCGAGCTTTTGAACCGAGTAGCCTAGGTGTTCGAAGATACGTCTCACGATACGGTTTCTGCCCGAGTGGATCTCGATTCCGACCTCATCTTTGGTATCTGCAACATAAGAGATCTCATCGGCATAGATATCGCCATCTTCGAGGGTGATACCCTCCGCTATAGAGTCCATGTCGGCTCTAGTGAGGGGTTTATCCAAAGAGACTTGATAGATCTTTTTCTTGCGGTGTGATGGGTGTGTAAGCTGCTTGGTCAAATCACCATCGTTGGTGAAGAGCAAGATTCCGACACTATTTTTATCGAGACGACCCACAGGGTATATACGCTCGCTACATGCGTTATTGACTAGATCCATAACAGTCTTGTCGGCATGTGGATCATCCAATGAAGTGACATAACCCTTTGGTTTATTGAGCACTAGGTAGACTCTCTTTTCGCCTTGAACGCGGCTATCGTTGAACTTAACCTCGTCGGTGGGCATAACCTTTGTTCCCAACTCTGTGACCACAACTCCATTGACTGTAACCACACCAGCTTTGATAAACTCATCTGCTTCGCGACGTGACGACACTCCCGACTGAGCGAGGAAGCGATTTAGGCGCATCTCACCGACTTGGCGGTTGGGGTCATACTTTGGGTATGAGGGTTGTTGTTGATCGTTATTTTTATTTTTGCTTCGTGGACGGAATCCATCGCGTGAGGGTCTATCTCCGTAGCTTTTGTTGAATGGCTTTTTGTTATCACCTCCAAACTCGCGACGCTCACCGCCGCCATTTCCACCATACGAAGGTCTATCTCCGTAGCTCTTCTTGAATGGTTTCTTCTCTCCACCAAACTCACGACGCTCACCGCCGCCATTTCC
>JBCQUO010000070.1:0-9262 GCA_047173955.1 Rikenellaceae bacterium | reverse complement strand
AAGACCCATATTTCGGAGCTGTTTACCGAACCAATATCAAATCAAAATGTCAATGAACAATTAAATTTATTTTAGGCTGGAGGTTTAACGCACCAGCAGTAATGGTTAAATTTAAAAAATTTATAGCGTAAAGTTAATTTCTTTTTTTATAATACCCAAACAATGTGGTAAAAATACACTAACTAATACACTTTTTGGTCGCTATATACTCTATTTACAGCAAATTAATGGAATTGATTTGGTTTAGTAATATAAATGCACTACCTTTGCCCCCAGAAGGAAAGAGAAAACTCGAGGTCGATAGGCGGCCTCACAAATTGGATGAAAAGATGACAAAATTAGAGAAGAAAGTCGCGCTAGTAGCGCATGACAACATGAAGATTGATTTAGCGGAGTGGGTAGCTTGGAATGCAGCAGTACTATCGAATCACGCTTTGGTGTGCACAGGCACAACAGGCAGGATGGTTGAAAAGACAATCGTTAACTACCACATCGACGACAAGCACAAAAAAGGTGAGCACAACAAACCTATCGCACCGCTAGATATCACACTACTCAAATCGGGACCTCTCGGAGGTGACCAACAGCTCGGTTCAATGATTGCCGACAACCAAGTCTCAGCACTTATTTTCTTTTGGGACCCAATGTCAGCGCAACCACACGACGTGGACGTTAAAGCCCTACTCCGTCTGGCTACACTCTACAACGTACCGACCGCTTTTAACCGCTCTTCGGCAGACTACATCATCTCATCGCCTCTATTCGCGACGAATGATTACACCCCAGAGGTTAAGGATTACAAAGAGTATGTTGAAAGATCACTCAAATAATATATTGTAGAGCTTTCAAAATTAGACTTTCACTCCGTTAAATACAATTAATCATGTATTTAACGGAGTGATTTTTTGTATGCGCCCATAAAAAATTGTATATTTGCGATTAATCATTGCATCAAAACAAGGTGGCATAAGGGCTCCAACATCTCGTTTGTCGACAAATTAACCACACGAGCCCACACAAAACTAAATGAAAAAATTTTACCTTTTATCACTCGCTTGCTTAGCGGCATTCATGGTATCGTGCTCAGGAGGCATGGGTACATCTGACCTAAGCAAAAGCAAAATCTTGGAGTACATCGTCGCTGAAAATGGCACGCAGAGCGAAACCTTCATTATTCCCGAGAAACTTGTTTCCGTTAAAGAGATGAACACTCACTGTAACACAGACATACTAAAACTCTATGCTTCGTATGGACTTGTGACTGTGAAGGACTCTACGGTCACATATCGCCAATGGGGTAGCACAAAATCGTACGAAGCTGTAGAGGCTAAACTCACAACCCAAGGTGCAACAGCTCTAATTGAGCACACACCCAAAGGTGCTAAGATTTTGCGCTACTCATACGAATATGACAAAATCGTCGACATGGATCTTTTGGCTCGCAAATACGACGAGGATCTTAAAGCCGAACTTGTCGTTTACGCCGTTTTCTACACAGGTAAAGTTACCGCAGCATCCCCATTTATCACATGCTTTGGTGTAGATGTCGACAGCATATACCCACTTTCTAATGAGGAAGAGGAGGCATACGTTAAAGCAACAACCATAAAAGCTATCTTCCGCAATGGCAAAGCCATATATATTGATGGCTCCAACACCCAAACAATCTCAAAGAGCGAAATGGAGGCATATAGCAATGAGGCTTGGCTAGAAATCCTCGAGAAAAGCAGCTACTTCGCACACTAAAACATAAATTAATGGTGAATGGTGAATGGTGAATGATGAACAATTAACCATTAACCATTTATCATTCACCATTATTTTCACCCTCGCTTTGATGTGTGGGGCCGCGACTTTGGGTCCCCCAACGGGGGAATAATATAAAAAGAGTACCACAGACCGAAAGCTTGCTTTCAAGGTCTGTGGTACTCTTTTTATATTAAATTTCACGCTTTAGCGAGAAAACCCCTCGCGGCCTCAAGCGGCACAAAAGCGCAAGGAGGACAAATCACAGCTTGCTGTGCGCCCGCCGGCGTTAGGCAGCCCAGCCTCTGACCAAGGCCAAACCAGCCAAAACCGCAACCAATTACTTAAACAGCGAGATTACCATTTGAGTTTTGAAGGACTCTTTGGCTGGGAGGGATTGCATCCAATCCTTATCAGCGAACTCGCCTTTGTAGTTCTTCACATCTCCGCGGCCATACCATGGCTCTATGCATACGAATGGCACGTAGTTGTTATTGGACCCCGACCATAGACCCATCACTGGGGCATCAGATCTCACGCGAACGTATGGCTGCTTGTTGCCATCGAGAAGGGTTATATCTTGCGTCTGGCTATTTTCGAGAGTTAGAGCCCCTTTGTCGAATGTATTTTTTGTTATGGGCATCATTTTGTCGGTGAGTTGGATCTTTAGCTTTGTGTTTAGGTATCCATCTGCACTACTCATGCTCGCTATCAGCTTATCGCTATCCTCGCGATCGTTGAATTGGTAGTATGCCTGCACGGTAGCTTCGGGGTCGAAATCTTTGTAGTTGAATCCGGGGTGTGAACCTAACTGGAAGTGCATTGTCTCGTCGCTGGGGTTTACCACGCGATACGACACTGTTATGTTGTCGCCAGAAAGTTTGTAACCTATCTCCAACATAAAGTCGTATGGGTAGCGCTTGCGCATCTCCTCATTACTACGAAGCTGATAAACCACCTCTGTTTGAGTGTGTTTAACGATCTCGAAGTCGTAGTCGCGCGCTAGGCCATGGATGGTCAAACTATACTCCTTACCATCTTGACGGTAGGTGTTATTGGTCACCGAACCTACGATTGGAAAGAGGACTGGAGAGCGGAATTTCCAATATGCAGGATCCCCCTGCCATAGGTACTCATGACCTGTTAGATCGCGTTTGATGCTACGTAGCTCGGCCCCTTTCTTGTTGATCTCCACGGTCAAATAACCATTCTCGATGGTTGCTATGCCCGTTTGTGCAGCCTCTGTGCGACGTTGACGCACCTTGGTGTGGGTCGAGAAATATTGGTGGAAGAAGAATGCTTGGTAGACGATTGAGTTACGCCAGTAGACACCTGTGTGTGCACCTGCGCGCTCTATGTAGTCGTGCGCGATCCCCTTCTCTACCAATGCGTTGTGGAAGTTACGATTCACGTCAATGAAGAAGTCATCCACTCCGCAGTCGATAATCATCGCTAGCTCGTTGTTTTTGAGATCCCCGATGGCGTTGATCGCTGCGTGGTCGTCCCACCTCTGGGCGTTTTGATCCTTGGGGCCCAAGTTATTTTTCATATTCCACTTCTCGGGGAAGGGGCGGATATCCAAACCTCCGCTGATGCTTCCCACCGCTCCATATACATCGGTGTGACGTAGAGCGCTCCACATTGCCCCTTGGCCTCCCATGCTCAAACCAGCTATGGCACGTCCTGTGCGATCTGCCACGGTCGGATAGTTTTTGTCTACGTAGGCCACCAGCTCCGAGGTTATAAATGTCTCGAACTGCGATTGAGGGTTGATGGGGCTATCCCAGTACCAGCTATTCTCGCCATAGGGACATACGATCAACATTCCATATTGATCTGCTATGGGTCTAAGGTCGCGAAGCGACATCCATGAGTACTCCTTGCCACTAAATCCGTGGAGCAGGTAGAGTGTAGGCACCGACTCCGTAGCGGCTTGTTCGGGGACGATGATGAGGGTTTTGATCCCACGGTCCATCTTTGCGCTGTGGATCTGAAGCGTGTCGATTGTGGCGGCCTGCAACGACACAAGGCCACAGATCGCGAGTAGAAGTAAAAATATTCTTTTCATTTGGTTGGGTATAATTAGTTTCTTTTTCTTAGGAATTGAACAAAGGTATAAAAATATATTTGATCTACAAGCACATTTGCACATCAAAAATAGAGGATAAACCAGCCACGTCATTGCGGACTCCGATCCGCAATCTCGACCTCGGCAACACAATGTTTCGCTAGGGATTGCGGCTCGGAGGCCGCAATGACGGGGTAAATGGCACATCTATCTCAACTCGTAGACTCGCCTACGCACCTCGGCACATTGCTCCGTGGGGTTGCCATAGGTCGACAGCTCGTCGAGGGTAATGGGGTCCCCCACCCTGATGTCGATATGTCCCTTTTGGCGAAACATACCATCCACCAACAGCAGCATCTCCAAATTGGCCTTTATGCCCAATGCTTTACGCAGACGATAGAGCCTATAGAACCCTTTGTGGAGAGTGCCATCGACATAGAGCGGCACGATCGTGCGCGAGGAGGCGTGTGCGCGGCGAATGAAGGTGTTCTTCCATTGGGGGTCTTGGATCTGCCCATCTATATGGCGCGAACACATTCCCGCTGGGAAGGTCAATATTGGATGGTCACCTGCGAGCTCGCTCTCGAACTTTTTGGCATATTCGCCATTCTGTTTGCCGAGGGTATTGACGGGGATCCACAGCGGAGCCAATGGTTTGAGGTTCATCAGGATGTCGTTGACCACAACCCTCGCATCACCAAACTGCGAGATCATAAGGTCGGCCAACATCATACCATCCAATCCTCCAAAGGGGTGGTTAGCGGCAAACATATACCTCTCGTTGGGGTCCAACGCGCTGAGCCCTTGGGCCGAATAGGTCACCTTCTGGCGACGGAAAAAGGCTTGGAGGAACTCTTGCGGTTCGTACTCCCACCCCTCGTCGAGGATCTCGTTTAGCTCCCCCACATGGAGGAGTCTATTTAACCAGCTATATATGAAACTGGGGGTGTATTTGGCTAACTTTTGTGACTTCGAGGCGAAAATCCGCCTTAAATCTATCTGTCCCATTTTGGTGCTTTTTGAGGGGTAAATATTCTATTGCAGATCATTGCAAAACGTTAGTTTTGCTCTGACTTCAGAGAACGTTGATAGGTGGATGAAATTTTAAAGATGGCGTAGAGGGGTGTGAGGGAGCGTACACTAGGTACGTGACCGATCAGAACTCTACGGTATCTTTGAAATTTCGCCGCCTTGCAACGGTCTCTATTGAAAAATTATCAGAATCTGTTTAAGTTTTATATCGAAGTTATTTTTCGAGCTATTTTGTATTAGTTTTCATGCCTCGAAAGAGGCGAATAGTGGTTCTATTTAACGATTTTGAGGCATGAAAAAATGGTGCAAAAGAGCCGAAAAGAACGAAAATATAAAACTTAAACAGATTCTCACACAAATGTAATATTTTTTGACCATAAATCATTAACTTTACACCCTAAATGTAACTACGAAAACGCATGATTGATACACCTTCGACATACCACACCCCTGTGTTGCTCACAGAATCTGTAGATCTAATGGATATTAAGGCTGGAGGGGTCTACGCAGACCTCACCTTCGGAGGCGGAGGACACTCGCGCCATATACTCAGCCGTATGGACCCTTCGGCACGCCTCTATTCGTTTGACCAAGATGCCGACACCAAGGCCAATGCCCCCACCGACGACGATAGGTTTCACTACGTGGAGAGCAACTTTAGGTTTCTGCGTGGGGCACTTAGGTTGCGTGGGGTCGAGGAGGTGGATAGTATATTGGCCGACTTGGGTGTCTCGTCGCACCACTTCGACGCTGTGCATAGGGGATTTTCTTTTAGAGGCTCCGCACCGTTAGACATGAGGATGAACCAACGCGGACGACTCACCGCACGCGATATTGTGAACAACTACACCAATGAGG
The DNA here is from genome assembly GCA_047173955.1 of Rikenellaceae bacterium. Taxonomy (GTDB): domain Bacteria; phylum Bacteroidota; class Bacteroidia; order Bacteroidales; family Rikenellaceae; genus Alistipes. The sequence goes on along the minus strand of JBCQUO010000070.1, from coordinate 3,558 downwards.
AGCTCACGCGTATATTCCGCGACTGGGGCGAGATCCAAACCCCATGGAAGGTGGCCAACTGTGTGGAGCGTGCTCGCACAAATGCCCCAATCGAGACCACGGCCGATTTGGTGGCAGCAGTTGCACCCTGCACCCCCAAAAAGGAGGAGTCGAAGTTTCTGACCAAGTTATTCCAAGCCCTCAGAATCGAGGTCAATGGAGAGATGGAGGCGTTGAAGATGGCCCTAGAGCAGAGCCTTAAGGTGCTTAAGCCCGGGGGGAGGTTGGTGGTTATATCGTACCACTCACTGGAGGATAGATTGGTGAAGAACTTTATGAAGAGCGGAAACTTCGAGGGGCGCGTGGAGCGCGATTTTTATGGTCGCACGCAGAGTCCATTTGAGATTATAACGCGCAAAGCACAACCCCCGACCCCCGAGGAGATCGAGCGCAATCCAAGGTCGCGAAGCGCTAAGCTGCGTGCCGCGATAAAGATTTAAGACGACCATGGTGCTATAATTTTTTTCGTCATTGCGGACCCCGATCCGCAATCTCAAAAATCAGCACCTACAATGTTTCGCTAGGGATTGCGGATCGGAGTCCGCAATGACGCATGGTTGTTTGATACAACAAAAGTGATTTAAAACAATTGACTTACCACAATGGACGAAGTATATTTTGACCCCAAAGACTCCCCCGAAGAGGTGGAGGCTCAACGCAAACTCGATGAGCAGGATGAGGCACTCGCACGAAGGATTCGACGCGAGGTACTACGTGTGCAGAGTGGCGAGGCCCAAGAGGATATAGAGCGTGAGCAGGCCGAGCAGGAGGCTCAGGAGCATGAACGCAAAAAGGCCGAGAGGATGGAGCGTCGTCGCAAAGCGAGCGCTTTTTGGCAACTCTTGTCGGGAAATATTTTGGTCAACAAGGGGGTGGCGCGATACTATCCACACATGATTGGGGTGGCGGTGATGTTTCTGCTCAGCATTATGGTTATGTTCTTCTCGCTCCACATGGATATGCGTTATTCGCGACTGGAGCGCGATGTGCAGCTCTTGCGCGAAAAATCTCTAAGGCTTCAATCCGAGAGGTTCCAGCGGAGCTCCCACTCGGCAATCATCGAACAACTTCAAAAACGAGGTATTCAATTGGAGGAGGCGATAGCCCCATCGACACTCATAGAGGATTAAAACACGAGGATTAAAACAATATGGCAACACCGCAAAAAGATATTAAGAGCGACATTCTCACACGCGTGAGGGTACTTTACGTACTCTTTATCGTTGTGGGTGTGGTGATCTTTGCGCGCCTAGTGTGGGTGCAGGCCTTCTCGTCGGAGGTGGCATTCAATGCCGAGAGGTTGGAGGGGCGTATCTTTAGGCACCAAGAGATCAAGGCCCACAGAGGGTCGATCTTAACGCGCGATGGGGAGCCACTTGCCACCTCGATTTTTAGGTATCAAGTAGAGATGGATTTCGGATCCGAAGGGTTCGACTCGTTGGCGATATATCATGAGCAGAGCGACTCTTTGGCTAAGTTGCTGTCGCTATATTTCAAGGATCGTTCGGCCGCCCAGTACCAAAAACTCTTTAGGAGCAAGCGAAGCGAAAAATATAAACTCAACTACAGAAAGGATACACTCATAGCGCGTAGCGAGGGGTGGTTTGGCCGTTTGTGGGATCGACTTATGGGCGATGAGTTTGCTACGGTCAAACTCTACGACACCATCCGCGACCACTCGCCTGTGGCGATCCTCCCACGCGAGATAGATTACACGGAGTGGCAGACGTTGCGCAAATATCCGATCCTCAACTGGAACATGGGCATGACCTACAACCTCACCATGCGCGACGAGAGGGTCTACCCCCAAAATGGAATCGGGGGGCGCATAATCGGTAAGTTGCAGGGGGACCGCGGAGGCGACTACGGAATAGAGATGGTTATGAGTGAGGCGTTGGCAGGGCGCGATGGAAAGGTGCTGCGTCAACGTATAGCGCGCGGATTCTATGGGCGCGTTGTGGGGGGCGACAATATCGAGGCCGAAGATGGTTTGGATGTGGTGACGACCTTCGACCTCGACTTGATGGATGTGGTCGACAAAGCGCTACGCAGGCAGTTGGAGAGCCAAAATGCGCTGTGGGGCACAACGATCGTGATGGATGTAAAGACAGGAGATGTGTTGGCGATGTCGAACCTCGGCCTTTCGGGTGGAAAATACACGGAGGATAGATTCAACTACGCCATTGGGTCGCGCATGGAGCCGGGGTCGACATTTAAGTTGGCGGCTCTGTTGGCACTCTTGGAAGAGGGTGGATTCTCCGAAGATCACATTATCGACTCGGGAGATGGACGCAGGGTGTTGGTCGGCAAGGCCAAGGTGCGCGATTCACATAGCGGATACTCCGAAGTGAACCTCCACACGGCATTTGCTCAGTCGCTCAATGTATACTTCGCCACCGCTGTGCACGAGACTTTCAAGAGTAACCCCAACCAATATACCGACTATCTGAAGCGTATAAACTTGGACAAGACAGTGGGGTTAGATGCCTATGGCGAACCCACGCCACGCCTCCCCACGCGAGGGATGGATATATGGACCGAGAACCTCACGCTCCCCAATATGGGCTATGGATATGCGGTGGAGTTAACCCCGATCCAGACAGCGACGCTATATAACGCCGTGGCTAATGATGGCCATATGGTGGCCCCCCGAATAGTGAAGGAGATACGTCGCGGAGATAAGGTGGTGGAGAGGTTCCCTACCCAGACATTGGTATCGAAGATCTGCTCGAACAAAACACTCAAAAAGACCCAAGAGTTGTTGGTTGAGGTGACCGACTCGGGGACAGGAAACTGGTACTTGGGACGCTTCGAGGGGATGAAGGTGGGAGCCAAAACAGGAACGGCTCAGGTGGCACAAAATGGTCTGCAATATAGCGATGGATATTACTTGGGCAGTTTGGTGGGATATATGCCAGCCGACAAACCTCGCTACACGGTGATGACTGCTCTCTACACACGTTCGGGGCGCGGACGCACGATCTATGGCGCTGGTTTGGCAGGCCCCGTGGTGAGGGATGTGATGCGTTACCTCTACAACCGCGACCAAGAGTGGTTGGCCCCCATAGACACCATACGTAGCCAAAACTACCCCACTCGCATGAAGGGTGGAGATATAGAGGCGATCAAGAGCGTGTCGTCTAAGTTAGCCCCCTCCTCGGCCAAGAGCCAAAGTGGTAAGGGTTGGGGGCGAGCCTCAATAGATGAGGAGTCGAAGGTCTCGATCGAGCAGATCGAGCAGTCGACGGATGTGATGCCCAATGTTGTGGGGATGGGTCTAAAGGATGCACTTTTCATTTTGGAGAGTCGCGGCCTGAGGGTTAACTTCTCGGGGCAGGGACGTGTCACGCACCAAAGCATCGCCCAAGGGCGAAAGATTTCGAAGGGTGGATATGTATCAATAACATTGAAATAGGGTTATTAAACATGCGAATTAAGGTTTGAGAATTCAAACCTTGATTCGCACCGCTTAAGGGAGCAAAACCTTGTTTTGCGACTAAGCCCACTCCCTAAGGGGGG
>JBCQUO010000069.1:0-9312 GCA_047173955.1 Rikenellaceae bacterium | reverse complement strand
ATCGACCTCGTAAAAGGCTCGGATACCTCACGCCAAATGAAAAATTCAAACAAATATTAACTATGAATTCAGTTGCATTTGCAGGTTGAATTCAGCAAACAAAATAACCAATATGAAAAAAATCTCACTGATCTTAATGGCTGCGGCTGCTTTGGTAAGTAGCTGCTCCAAAGGAGATGACACCTCATCTTCGGTCGGATACGGTTCGGTCGGAATCGCATCCGAGGTAGATCCATCTACCCAAGTGGTGGTTAAGAGTAGCGATATCTATGAGATTCCCGAGGCGTTTATTCCCAGCGCCGATGATTTTCAACTATCAATCACGGGCGAGTACATAGATGTGGATGACGCTTCGACTCAACAGTTCGACCAGACATTCGACAATGTAACGGCCTACAACACCTACGAAAAGGGAACTTCGCCAATCAATTTGTGGAGTGGAAATTATGTGGCGACACTAATTTCGGATTACGACACCTCGATCGAGAGCACCACAAATGCATGTTTCGGCGCTGAACCAGCAAAATTCGAGGTTGTGGGTGATGTTTTCGATGCGTCGACAACGATCACCATTGAGTTGATAAACTCAATCATCCGTCTCTCGGCCGATGATTGGTTTAAATACTACTTTAGCTCAGCGTCGCTCACGGTGACAACAGGTGCGGGTAACGAATTCACCTTCGACCCATTCTCTGCCGACAACGACGATGTGATTGTTTTCGTCGAGCCCAACACCGAGCTAACACTCAAAGGTACAGCCCAAAGAGCTAGTAGCGGTGCTACGGTGACATTCTCGGAGAGCACTGTAGCAACGACCGCAGCAGGAGAGATGACCTCGATCATTGTTAAGGCGACAAGCGTGGGTGGTATGACAATAACAATCACCGTAGATAGCGAGATCCTTGGAACTATCGAAGAGGAGTACGAGTTTAACCCATTGGAAGACTAATAAAACAAAAACGATATGAAATCAATACTAAAACTTTTGATACTTCTCCTTACTACCTCTGCTCTATACACAGGTTGTAAGAGTGATGATTCATCTTTCACCTACCCCGACAATACGGTAGACCCAGATGGAATTATTGACTCCAATAGTGTTGGATACCTAACGCTCAGTGAGCTGGGATTGACCGTAGAGGTTGATCTAGAGCTGTTTGCGACCTCTGACAGCGGCACTGTTGGTATGACGCGCGCCGATAGCAGCGTCGATATTGACAGCTTCACGGTAAAGATCTACCGCGAAGATGATGGCACTGTGGCATATGAAGATACATATAAAAACGTAAGTGACCTAACTGATCCTATAACGCTTAGTGCGGGAGCATACTACATCGACGTATATGATTGTCCAGACTCATTGATTTTGGATGCTGGTTGGTATTGCCCTCACTACAAAGGATCCGAAAGATGTGTTGTGGGAGACGAGAAGGTCACCACAGTCGAGAAGATCACATGTACACTCTCAAATGTGATGGTGTCGGTAACGATGTCGGCCGATTTCAAGGCTCTATTTAACCAAGAGCCTGAGTCAGACGATGATATATTGCAGGTTATTTTGGCAACCAACGACAACACCACCGCAGGCGTGACTCACGAGCTTACCTTCTATGCAGGTGATGAGGGTAAAGCTGGTTACTTCAAGGCTCCAGATGACGAGACAATGAAGGTCTATATCACAGGTCTCTACAACGCTGGAACCCCAGAGGCTCCTAGCTACACAAAGATCGAGAAGGGTAACTGGGTTGAGACAATCACAGGAGTTAAGGCTGGGCAGTATCGTAATGTTGAGATCAACATCAAGATCGACCAAAATGCCGAGGGAAGTGTTGAGATCTATATTGATGTTAAGACATGGGCCTACGACACGGAGGTTAATGTGGATATCACCGCGACAAACTTCCTCGCGGCGTTTATGGAGGATGTGATCTTTGATCCAGATGATGAGGTCACAGCTCCTAACTCACCTGTTTTGACACTCGATGGATTGAATGTGGAGGATACATATATCGTGAGCAGCGAGAATTATGACGAGATTTTCGGTACATATTCACCCTCGTACAAAGCATATATCACCCCAACGAGTGGCTCTTCGGTCGAGAGTATCGACATCACGATTTCGTCGACAAACTCGTCGCTTATGTCTCAACTCGCAAGCGTAGGATTTAGCGATGATGGTGAAATAAGATTGTATGAGAATGGTACATATACCGCTTCTTCTATTCTGAGCAGCTACCTTTACCTTAGTTATGTTAGCTCTTCGGATTGTGTCGTAGCAGCACTGCTTGGTCCCGGTTACCTAGGTTTGTCTAACTACTCGGGTACGCACACCATCAAGGTTGTGGCTACAGATTCGGAGAACAGAACATCGTACACTACTTTGACACTTCAGACCCAAACGGCCGACAATCCAGATGCTCCAATCATCACTTGGGATGGATATGATTTTGAGACTACTTATCAGATTTATACAGATGAATCCCAAAATCCAGAGGTCGTTATCGAAATTGAGTCGCAAGATGAGGCTGGTATAACTGGTATGATTCTTGAGATTAATAGTGAGATTCTTACCGAAGATTTCTTTGATGGCTCAGCATTGAGTACTTATATGGATCTGGTTAATGCAAGTGACGACCTTGTAGAAGCGTTAGATGCACTTGGTCTCCCATCAGGAGATGCCGTGAAGGGGCAAACATTACTTTCGATAGATATTTCAATTTTCCTTCCAATGCTTGCAATTACAGGAAATGGTTATTCTGAATTCACTCTTACTGTTAGCGATGCAAAGGGTACTTCATCTAAAACTATAAAACTCACAAACAAATAATTAAGCGATGAAGGGATTATTAAAAAATATAGCACTCTTCGCGACTCTATTGGTTGTGGGGTGTAATAACTCGTTTGATGAAAGTGATTTGGGCGAGGGTCTTTTGACCATGAACATTGAGGTTGATAGTAGTTCGGTGACCCGTTCGAGCGACGATCTAAGTAGCGCAATTTTGGATAATGGCGTGATTAAGGTATACAACTCCAACGGAGATTTGGTACGCTACTACTCCGATTTGACAGAGACTATCGTAGACTACCTTGCTGTAGGTACATATGACGTTGAGTTTAAGTATGGTACCACTGTTTACGCTACTTTCGAGACCGACGCGGTGAACTACTATGGCAAAAAAGATGATGTGGCCATTCTATCGAACCAAACCACCGAAGTGGAGATTGAGGTGACGATGCAAAATATCATCCTATCTGTCGATATTGATGATGCGACGTTGAGTGACAAATTTACGGATTATAGTGTTAAGGCCTATGCTGCTGACACTATAGACGATGTGAATAGCGATACTCCAACGTTGATTTACGACAGCACGAAGGATGGTTATTTCGTCCTACCCGATGGAGTATCTAACATCATTTGGCAATTTGTCGACAATGGTACAATTGAGGCCGAAGGTACAATTGAGGGGGCTCAAATGACATACCAATACAAACTCACATTCAAATATTCGGATTACCTAGATGTTGAAAATTTGGTCGTAGATATTGAGGAGCTAGAGGAGCATGATGATTCATTCGACTTCAAGGTTCAACCTGTATTCTCGGGCGTAGATTTTGATGTGGTTCAGAACTATACGAATAGCTCAATAGAGCTTTCGATCAGCACTATCGCATCTATTACAAATGTTGAGGTTACAGTTGGCACAGAAACTTATAGCTCAGCAGAGGAGACAAGTGGCGTGGTATTTAGTGCAGAGACAAACACACTCTCGCTTACATCGGATCTATTCGATACATTCACAATGGGTGGAATCCACGAGCTTGAACTTAGTGCAACAGATAGCAACGGAGCTGTAGGCCATGCAGACATGTTCGTTGGTCTAGATGGATTCTCGGGAGTTAAGAAAGAGGATTTCTGGTACAACACAGCCGATGTGACATGGTATACAACAACTCCATCGACAAACGTTACTATGCAGTACAAATATAGTAGCGACGAGGATTGGAGCGACGTGGTAGCAGCAACATCTACGGATGGTGGTTACTCGTGGAGTGCAACAACTCAACCCACATGGAGCAGTAGTACAAACTCTGCTAGCCTTGCTGTTTCGCAACTCGCGCGTGGATATCGACCTTCGGTTGCGTACGACTATAAGATCACCATTGATGGTACAGAGAATGAGGTATCGGCGACATCTTCGGCTACAACTCAAACGATCACTAGCGGAGACCTTGATGATTCTAATCTTTCTTGTTACAAAACAACTAACACAGAAGCAACATTCTGGGCGAGTGGGAACAATGACTTCACATCATCATTGTGTGCATACTATAGTTCGGGAAGTGTGCAGTGTGCTAAATTGACTACGGCCTATTATTTGATGACTGCCTCTGGTAACCTCTTTACGGGAGTCTTTAGTCAAAGTGGCACGAGTGGAACAGCCTCTTTTGGTCAACCTTTCACTTGGACTGCAAGACCCAAATCAATGAAGGTTAGTTATATGTCGAGCAATAGTGGTTCTGATATGGGCCGTGTGTTTGTCGCTATTGTTGATTGGTCATCACGTCATGGTGTGAAAGTGGGTTTTGGTGTTACCTCTACTGGAATATGGGATCCAACGAGTCAAATAAAAACTGATGAGGGTAATATTATTGGATATGGATCATTCCATGCGTCATCTAGTGTTTCGACAATGACAGAGTTGGAGATTCCGATATACTACTACGACAACGTAACCAAACCAACAGGTAATTATACAATTGTGATCTCGTGTGCTTCATCATACGATGGCGATAATAAGAATGGTGAGACTGGTAACACATTGTATGTCGATGACTTTGAATTTGTTTATTAATGTATAAAACATTTAGAAAACTAGCAATTTCCGCTGCGGTGATGATCGTCACCGTATGCGGAGTTGTTGCTTCTGAGGTGGATGATAATCTTCTCACGCAGACCACCCCTCCAATCAATAGACGACAAACTAGAGGCTTGGTGGAGATGGGGCAAGTCTTTGTACCCAAAGGGCAGTGGATCGTGGGAAGTACAGCTTCATACTCTACGCACCTTAACTCCAGTTACTCGTTTCTGATAATTGAGAATATCTCGTCGGATGGATATATGGTTGGTGTGAGTCCGATTGTGTCGTATGCTGTCAAAAATAATTTAACCGTTGGAGCTCGCTTTGAGTATAACCGCTCACTGCTTAGGGTCGATACAGCCGATATCTCGATCGGAGACGATGAGACGGGAATTGTGGTTGCGGTGAATGATATATATAGCATTACGCAGTCCTACCACGGTATGGCTACCATGCGCCAATATATCCCCTTGGGTGAGAACAAACGCTTCACCCTCTTCACGGAGTTTAGACTTGGTTTGGGAGGCTCGGTATCAAAGTACGCCTTTGACTCCCCTGTGCAGGGTACATATGCCAAATCTGTGGATGCGTCGGTTAGCGTGGTCCCCGGAATCGTAGCCTTTGCGACCAATAACGTCGCTTTTGAGGTCACCGTAGGAGCTCTGGGAGTGTCGTTTAGCCATGTCGATCAGATCCAAAATCAGATATACGAGGGAAGCATGAATAGCAGTAACATGAGCTTTATGATCAATCTATTCTCCATAGGTCTAGGTGTCGCATTCTATCTATAAAACAGAGGTAAAGATGAAAAGATTTATAACATTGGCTTTAGCTACACTCATTACTATACTCTCTGTAGATGCTAGATCGAATGAGTTGGATACCCTCCGCGTGGATAGCACCAAGGAGGTTGCCGCCCCCAAAAGGGAGCGTATACAGAGAATAAACCACATTGAGCGCGACATAAACAAAAACCTCTTTATCGACAAGGGGGAGTGGATCATTGGACTCACCGCTTCGTACTTTACCTTTGCGGCCGAGGATGCAGATTTCCTGCTCTTCTTCGACAATATAGACGCAAGTTTTGGAATGACCACCATCAAACCCTTCTTTGGTTACTTCTATCGCAACAATAGAGCTTTGGGAGTGCGTCTGGGGTATAGTTTTATCGGGGGAAGTATAGAGTCTGCGAGGCTGGATCTGGGTGTTGAGAATGACATCCAAATCGAATTGCCATATATCAGCACCTCGGGGCAATATTTCACCTCGTCGGTGTTCCATCGCTCATATACGGGTCTCGACAAAAAGGGAAACTTCGGTCTCTTTGCTGAGGTGGAGTTGGGCGTTACGCGCGGATATTCGATCTTCGAGTTTGAGTCGGGAGGTACGGGCATATATACCAAAAGCAACAAGACAAGTGTCGATTTGAGCTTCAATCCCGGTATCTCGGCATTTATTATGAACAATGTTTCTTCATCTGTTTCGTTTGAATTTGGAGGGCTAAGTTACACCTCGATCAAGCAGTTCGATGAGAATGGAGTTGAAAAGGGTAACCGCGACAACTCGTCAATGAGGTTTAAGTTTAACTTCTTGGCGATCAATTTTGGTGTAACTGTCCATATTTGGTAAATTGAATTTGATTATGTTGAGACGTTTTATATATATACTTTGGGTTGCAATTTTGGGGTTGTCGGTGTCGTGCATCAAGAACGATATACCATACCCCTATCAGCTCCTCGAGATCACCGATTTGGTGGGTGAAGGATTTACCACATCTATAAATTCACTCACCTACACAGCCACGCTCACACTCGAAGAGACAACCGACATACGAAATGTGACCATCACCGAGGCGACCTATAGCGCCGAGGCGAAGTTGGACCGTGCCTTGGAGGGTACTTTCGATATGTCTGCCCCATTTATTGTCAAGCTCTATAACTACCAAACCTATGAGTGGACTGTAGAGGCTGAGCAGGATATATCTCGCACTATGGAGGTTGTGGGACAGATCGGTGAGGCGACAATCGACACCGACAACCTCAAAGTTTCGGTGGTTATTAGCGACGCTATAGACCCTTCGAATGTTACCGTTACGGCCCTTAAGTTGGGGCCCGAGGGGATCACAACAATGACTCCATCCATCGAAGAGCTCACTGTTTTCGAGAGTGTGCGTCAAGTCTATGTGACCTATCACGACCGCACGGAGGTGTGGCGTATATATGCTTCGTTCGAGGAGGCTGCCGTGAGCTTCAAACTATGTACGGTACTCGCCACAAGGGCTTGGTTGGAGACCTCGGGCGATACATCGTCGGGCGAGGAGTGCGGATATATGTATCGTAAGATGGGCGATACGGAGTGGACAACAGTCGTTGTGGAGTCTCCTCAGAGCGGATTTTTCGAGGCCGAGATCACAGGGCTCACACCCGAGACCGAATATGAGTTTAAGACCTATATCGGAGCTGTGGAGTCTCTAATAGAGACGCGTACTACAGAGAGTGTGATGCAGCTCAGCAATAGCGATTTCGAGCAGTGGCACACCGATAGTTGGGTCCGTCCATATAGTGCAACCGATACATATCCAGTATGGGATACAGGAAATCAGGGGGCGAAGTTGGGCGGTGCAACACTCACACAGTCAGATACCAATACACGTCCCGGATCATCGGGAAGTTACTCCGCACGCCTCACGGCACAAAACGTATTGATAAAGTTTGCCGCTGGAAACCTCTTTACGGGAAGTTATGCAGGTACATACAACACCGATGGAATCATCTCCTTTGGATTCCCATTCACGCAGCGCCCCATAGCGCTCAGAGGGTGGTACAAATATACATGTGGAGTGATGGATGTGAAGAACGACTCTCGATTGCCAACAGCTATCGCCAACACAATCGTCAAGGGTGAGACACCAGACATCGGAACTATTTACATAGCGTTGGGAACTTGGGAGCCACAGAGTTATACATACTCTACGACGACGTATCCAGCCAACGAAAAGAGTCCTATATATGTATGTACACTCGACCAATCGACATTCTTTGACCCTACGGGCGAAGATGTGGTGGCCTACGGATCTCTCCAAAAAAGCGAGACAGTGAGCGAGTGGACGCAGTTCGAAATTCCGCTGGAGTACTACGATAAGGAGATCCTTCCGACCCATATCATGATCGTAGCGTCAACATCGCTCTATGGAGACTACTTCACCGGAAGCACAAGTAGCCAAATGTGGTTGGATGACTTCGAATTGGTATACGAGTAGAGGTTTCTAAGAGACTGTTTTAAGAGGCCTTAGGTCAGTGGTTGTTATAGAGGCTATACTGCCTCACTCCGGCGGGCGCACAGCAAGCTGTGGTTTGTGTTTCCTTGCGCTTTGTGTGGGGGCCGTGAGCGATTTTCGCGCTAAAGCATGAAATTTAATATAAAAGTAAGTGGATATTGCCCTCGAAAGCGAGCTTTCGGTTCAGTATCCACTTACTTTTATATTATTACCTCGTTGAGGGAAACCCCTCGCGGCCCCCACCCCAAGCGAGGTGACTACATGCGAAGGTTGTATTTCTCAATCGTTCAGCGCTTATTAACGTGAGTTTTGGATAAGAGAATCTTGTCCAAAACACCTCTGAAAGCAAGTCTCCCCCAACTGCTGACAAACCGAGCGCAATTGAACTTGTTCAAATTGCCGAGGTGCGAAGAGCAGTCTCGAACGGTTTGGGGGAGATTTAGAGGGGGCTATCGAATATATCTCGGCTTTTTAAAGCCGATAACCTGAGTTTTAGATATGGGAAATTAATAAAACTGGCAGGTAAATAATAAATTTCTCTTATCCAAAACTCAGGTTATTAACCATTCATCATTCACCATTTACCATTCAGTCCCTTCTTGGTAAAAATCGTAATGCTTCGTGTCAGATGCTACAAATTCGCAAAAAAATACTATCTTTGCGGTGCGAACTCGCTCTATCGCTGCTTCCCGTAGTTTAGGCTATAAGGGAAAGGAGAGGAAAGTCCGAGCAACAAAGAGTGCTGTGCAAGTTAACGGCTTGATATTCGTGAGGGTGTAGTAGCGTAACAGAGAATAACCGCCAACTTTGGAGCTTAATCCAAATGGGTAAGGGTGAAAAGGTGGGGTAAGAGCCCACCGCGAGGGTAGTGATACTCCTTGGTCCGTACGTCTCACAGGTTGCAAGACCATGTATACCGACATTTAAGGGTTACTCGTCCGTTGTCGGGGGGTAGGTTGCTAGAGGGGTCAGGTGACTGGCTTCGTAGATAAATGATAGAGGTTTGACCCCTAGGGGTCGAATACAGAACTCGGCTTATAGAGTACGCAAAATCTGATTGGGGAGCTACAAATATGTAGCTCCCCAATTTTTTTATGCCCTGAATTCAACTTGTAAATGCAACTGAGGAATTGGGAAGTTGCAGAGAATGAGATAAAATATTTTTTCAGAGAG
>JBCQUO010000068.1:0-9347 GCA_047173955.1 Rikenellaceae bacterium | reverse complement strand
TATCTCGGCTTTTTCAAAGCCGATAACCTGCGTTTTGGATAAGAAAAATAATATGAACCAACCTGAAAATAAGAATTTTTCTTATCCAAAACTCAGGTTAATAGGTCTTTTAAGAGGCTGAACTGCCTCGCGCCAGCGGGCGCACAGCAAGCTGTGATTTGTCTATCTTGCGCTTTTGATGTGGCCGCGAGGGATGTTCACCTTCAGTGAACGTTTAATATAAAACAAGTGGATTCTATCCTCGAAAGCGAGCTTTCGGTTCAGAATCCACTTGTTTTATATTACTCCCCCGTTGGGGGAATCCCTCGCGGCCCCCTACCTAAGCGAGGGGATCACATGCGAAGGTTCACGAAAAATAATGGTCAATCATTTATCATTATTTTCTAGCTATTCTTTGTTACGCTATTCTCGTATGCAACACGGAGGGTAACAGTGATCCATCCGAAGATAAGTCCAACAAGGCAATACACAAGCTCTGTACCTGCTGCATTGACATAAGTTGTTGGGTTGCCGGGTTGGAATGTCATGATAGCGAAGTAAGCACCTGCTCCAACAAATAGTCCGGGGATCATAACTTGAACTCTCTCGAGGCAGATCACTGGGATTACCAAGATAAGAAGTGAGAGTGGGGTAACCCAGAATCCGGGGATACCCACAGATCCTAACCATCCAGCAAAAGCAATAATAGCGATCGAGCCGATGATACCTGCTATGTAGGCGATCAAGACCTGAACACCACCTTTGATGTTGCAGCCAGCCAAGAAGTAGAGCGCCCACGCTTGGAATGTGAGCCATCCGAAACCGCTATTGGCGATAAAATAGGTGCAGCTACCAGCAGATTGCAAAACTTGATCTATGAGCTGAACGATAGCCGCTAGGATCGCAATCATAATTGGAATGATGATAAATTTTGAAAATTTCATAATTAAGTTGTTTTAGTTAAAATAGTCTGTAACAAAAATAGCAAAAAAAATCATAAAAGCAAAACATTGCTTAATGGTCAATGGTAAATGATCAATGATGAATGGTGAGTGGTTAATGATCAATGGGCTATATTGGCCGCAATGCGATTGAGTTCCAATCCACCATAAACCATTTATTATTCATGCGAATTAAGGTTTGGACTTTATTTCGGCTTTTTTACATTTATTATACTTTACCCCTCCCCTAAATCCCCTCCCCGATGGAGGGGACTTAGTCGCAAAACCAAGGTTTTGCTCCCTTAAGAGGAGCGAATCAAGGTTTGAATTCTCAAACCTTAATTCGCATCATTCACCATTCATCATTATTTTTTCACCCTCGCTTTGGGGATGGGGCCGCGAGGGTCTCCCCCAACGGGGGAGTAAATGTTTAATGGTGGACACGGAGCCGAAAGTTTACTTTCGAGATCTGGGTCCACCATTAAATATTTTAGTTTCACGCTTTAGCGCGAAAACAGCTCGCGGCCACAACAAAAGCGCAAGGATAATAAATCACAGCTTGCTGTGCGCCCGCCGGCGTTAGGCAGTCCAGCCTCTTAAAAAACCTCTGACCAAGGCCTATTTTGTAATAGGTACAAGGTGTATTGCAACGGCACCTCTTGGGAGTAGGTCGAACTTAAGGGTCTGAGTCGACTTAATCTTTTTCTCAGATGATTTAACGTTCGATTTAGTTCCGAGTGACATATCGTCCTCATAGATGTATGCTGTATACTTCTTGCCGCTCTCGAGGATGTTTGTGAGATCTATAGAGACTGTTCTAGCGTCGTTGTTGGTGATAGCTCCGATGTACCACTCATCGCCCGAACGACGTGTCTGAACGATATACTCTCCGATCTTACCATCAATAGCCTCGCTATAGTCCCACACAGTTGGGATCGCAGACCAAAGTGCCATCTCTGGCTCATTGCCATACTCATTTGGCGTGTCGTACCAGTGCATAAACTGTACTGGACTATAGCAGATGATAGGCATTGTAAGCTGATGTGCGTGTGTATTCTTAAGGCGTGGATCGTAGTATGCGTATGTGTAGTCACCTGCACCTGCTATGTAGCGAGTGAATGGAAGTATTGTGTTGTGTGTAGCATCTGGCCACTCCTCATTTCCGCGAATACCCTCTTGAGAGAGTAGGTTAGGATATGTACGAGAGAATCCTGTTGGGCGATACTCATCGTGGATGTCGACCAAAATTTTGTGCTTAGCGCACTTCTTAACTGCGTCGTGCAACCATGTAGACCAACCTTGGTTTCCGATCTGTACGAAACCAAACTTGATACCGCTCACGCCCCACTCATTGTAGATAGGCAACATCTCGTCAAGTTGGTTGACCAAAGCACGCATGTTGACATACAAGAAGATTCCCAACCCCTTAGATTTAGCATACTCACATAGAGCCTTCATGTTTAGATCCTTTTTAGGATCCTCCTTGCGAGCGTCCGAAGCGATTGCTCTCTCGAGGCCATACCATCCAGCATCCAAGTGAACATATTGGTATCCGCGAGCTGCTGCGAAGTCAATACCCTCCATTACAGCTTTTTGGGTAAGTCCTGTGCGGAATACCTTTCCGGGCTTGATCCACGATGTATCCTCGATCTGGCAAGGGTCGTTAAGGTTCAAAATAATGTCATTATTGTTGAGCAGCTCGACATCATTCTCAGCGGCCATAACCACGCGCCAAGGGGTGTCATATGGAGTGATGATATCGGCACAGTCATACATACTAACCTCCAAAGTAGACTCCTGCTCTTTCGAGAGCTTGAACTTTCCGCGTACGTAGTTAATCATCTTTGCCTCGGTGAGTGTAACGAGTTTTCCACTAGGGAGTCTGAGTGTAAGTGGACGCTCACTCTCGTCGTCGCCCCAACCCTCTAGTGGGCGTACTTCGTATGGACCTTGAGCCCACTTCTCGTAGTATGCCATAGTACCTTTTGGGAGTGTGAAGCTAGTCTGCTCACCTACGATATGAAGGAAGAGACCGTTGAGTGCCTCGGGGAAGTGGTAGCGAAATGCGATACCCTCGTTGTAGGCTCTCACCTCGATATTCATAAAGTAGCTCTTGAGTTTATTGTACTCATTTTGGCTTGTGTGCTCACCCTTCAAGAACGATAGCTCCATCTGGTTGTAGTTGTCGCGAACCTCAGCGCGCTCACCATAGATCTGTTTCCATGTGTTGTCTACTGATGTGTACTCTACACCCGTAAGCTCCAAATTCTCGCACCAAAACTCAACATCCTCATTGGGCACAGCAAGTGCCGACTCAAAGAGTTGATTCTCGATCAATACACCAAATTTACTCTTTTCGATAATCGTCTCACCATTAAAGTCGACGCTATAGCACAACTCCTTGCGTGCGTCGTCCAATTTGTCGTGATAAAAGGTCAACTCATACTTTTTGTCGGGAGATGATACTTTGTGTGTCGCCTCTGTCGTTCGTCCAAACATAACCGTTGGAGCCAAAAGCAGGGCCGAAAGAATTAGTTTTTTCATTGTTATTTTTAGTTTATTTAAGTTATTTGTTAGCTAATTTTCTCTACTCCGCTAAATACATCTGCTTTCCACTCCTCGATCGCTTTAGACATCTTTGCTACGCGATCGGCCTCGCTGCCCACAAGGTCTGTGGTCTCGAATGGATCGTCATTGAGGTTGTAGAGCTCATATTTTGGCTCCTCGTCCTTCTCGATAATCTCGATCAACTTCCATCCATCAACAGCACGCATAGCCACTTTGTTGCCGTGGCCCCAGAATAGGTCGCGCTTAGCTGGCTCCACGCCTGTTTTGAAGAAATCAAGGAACGATACGCCATCCATATTGTCGCAAACCTCTCCGCCTGCCATCTCGATGAATGTGGGGTAGAAGTCCATGCCCACAAATGCAACATCGCTCTTTTGGTTGGGGGCGATAACCGCTGGGTACTTAATAACTCCCGGGACGCGGTGACCTGCCTCATAGACCGTACCTTTGTGGCCACGATATCCGCCATTGTTACCATATCCGCGACCTGCGCCATTGTCCGAACAGAAGATAATCATTGTGTTCTCCTCGAGTCCCAACTTGTTTACCAATGCTACGATCTCGCCAATACCTGCGTCGGTGCCCTCGATGATCTCGGAGTAGACACGCGCCCCCTCCTCTTTGCCAACCTCGCGGATATATTTCTTGTTACCCTCCTCGCGTACAGGTCCATCATTGACACCTTGATAAGGGTAGTGAGGCGCTGGGTAAGGTACATACAAAAAGAATGGCTCTCCAGTTTTGTTGGGGTCATTTTTCTCGATGAAGTTAAGGCTGTTTTGGGTAATCATATCGGTGATATAACCATCGACAGTGCGGTCCAACTCAGGGCCATTCCACCAGTCGTAGTGTCCCGACTCGTCGATATATGAGTGGTAGTCGATATTGCCTGCTACGAACCCTTTGAATTCGTCAAATCCTTGATAAGTAGGGTTAAAAGCCGCAGGGTAGCCCAAGTGCCATTTGCCAAACATTCCGCAGTTGTAGCCCAACTCCGAGAGTCGCTCAGCGATGGTAACCTCCTCCAATGCCAAACCCGATTCGCGGTGGTTGGCTGCGGTGATTACCCCCGTGACTCCTGTGCGTTGTTGATACTTTCCAGTCATCAAAGCGGCACGCGTAGGGCTACTCACAGCTCCATTTGAGTGGTAGTCGGTGAGCATAATTCCATCCTTGGCCAGCTGATCGATATTGGGCGTTGCCGCCGCTGTACCTCCATAACAAGCGATGTCCGAATAGCCCAAATCATCGGTCATAATCAAGATCACATTGGGTCGAACCACCTCTGCCACCTCCGTAGATCCGCAACCAACGAGCGGAAGAAACATAGAGGCCTTTATTAGTGTAAGGTTGTTTTGATTCATTATTTTAAGTTTATTATAGTACGGTTAATATGTTAATTGATGGGGGTAACTAAACTTTCGTAAGCTACCCCCATCAAATTATTGTGAGTCTATATTTTCAACCTTAGTCGATAATAGATGGGGTGCAGCTATATACATCTGCCTCCCAAGCCTCTACCGCTTTGGCCATTGTCGCTACGCGCTCTGGCTCGCTAGTAGCCAAATCGCTGATCTCGAATGGATCAACATTCATATCAAAGAGTTGATACTCACGCTCTCCACTCTCGCTGATCTTTACAACCAACTTCCAATCGTCAGCGCCACGCATCGCGATGCTGTTGCCATGTTGCCAGAACAAATCACGCTTAGCGGGCTCCGTACCTGTCTTGAAGAAGTCGAGGAACGAAACACCGTCGATCTTACCATCAACATCGCCACCTGCCATCTCGACAAATGTAGGGAAGAAGTCCATACCCAACATCGCGATGTCGCTCTTTTGGTTTGGTGTGATAGACGCTGGATACTTAACGATTCCCGGTACGCGGTGTCCTCCCTCATAGACCGAACCTTTACGTCCGCGGTAGCCTCCCGTGTTGCCCGAACCGTTAGGTCCATTGTCCGAACAGAAGATAATCATTGTGTTGTCGCTAATACCCAACTTCTCGAGCGTAGCCATGATGTTACCAATACCCTCGTCCGTGCACTCGATGATCTCTTTATAGATACGTTGAGTATCCTCCTTTGCCACCTTGCGGATATATTTCAAGTTACCCTCCTCACGAACAGGTCCATCTTCGCGACCTTGGTATGGGTAGTGTGGTGCTGGATAGGGTACATACAAGAAGAATGGCTCGCCAGTCTTGTTGGGGTCGTTATCCTCGATAAACTTAACACTGCTGTCCGAGATAATGTCGGTGATGTAGCCCGTAGTCTCGCGGTCTAACTCAGCGCCATTCCACAAATCGTAGAATCCTGCTTGGTCGACAAATGAGTGGTAGTCGATATTTCCAGCCACGAAACCTCTAAATTCATCAAATCCTTGATATGTAGGGTTAAACTCCGCTGGGTAGCCCAAGTGCCACTTACCGAACATTCCGCAGTTGTAGCCCAACGACGAAAGTTTGTCGGCAATTGTGATCTCGTCGAGCGACAATCCCACCTCGCGGTGGTCTGCTGCTGTGATTACTCCCGTAACACCTGTACGTTGTTGGTACTTTCCCGTCATCAATGCTGCACGCGTAGGGCTACTAACCGCTCCATTTGAGTGGAAATCGGTAAGCATGATTCCATCCTCGGCCATCTTGTCGATATTGGGCGTTGAAGCCACTGTACCTCCGAAGCATGAGATGTCGGCATAGCCCAAATCGTCTGCCATAATCAAGATCACATTTGGACGGCTATCCTTCTGTGTCTCGCCAGCTCCGCATCCTACCAATGGTAGGACGAGGGCTGCTTGTATATATGAAATATGTTTGATATTCATTGTTTTGAACTCTTAAAGATTATTTTTTCTCCTTTCTGATCTCAGACTCTGGTCTAACCCATACGTGGCTCTCTGCCATAAGTTGGTTGTACTCCTCTTGAACCTTAGCCTTCATCTTAGCGAAGATCTCTGGGTTAGCCTCCGAAACATCTGTTGTCTCGTATCTATCCTCTTTTAGGTTGTAAAGAGAGAAATCTCTAAGCTCAGCGTTCTTCACTACCTCGTAGTTTCCGGGGTATAGGTTGTGGAGGTTTGGAAGGATCTCGCCATCTACATATAGGCTACACATGATCTTCCAATCACCATCTCTAAGCGCTACAGCTTGCTCGTTGAGTGCATCGTAGAATACCCACATAAGGTGTGACTCGCGTGTGAACTCACCCTTCTCGAAGATCGCCAACATAGACTCACCATCGATATTGCGCTCTGGAAGTGCTACGCCTGCCAACTCGCAGAATGAAGGGAGGTAGTCAAGTGCCGAAACAACAGCATCTGTCTCGCCCTTGAATGTGTCTTTACCCAACCAAGTCATGATTCCGGGAACGTGGATACCTCCATCGTTTGTCCACAACTTCATACCCTTGTGGCCACCTGTTGTTCCATAAGAGTGGATTGCGCGTGAGTATCTACCTAGAGTCTCTGGTCCGTTGTCCGAAGAGAAGACAATAAGTGTGTTCGATCCATAGTTCTCCTTGAGGTACTCCACAAGACGACCTAGGTTTCTATCCATATTCTCAACATTTGCGAAGTACTCAGCTTGCTCTCTGTTGATTGAGTGTGGCAAATGCTTCTCGACTAAATCATCTGGAGAGGCGATATTCTCGTGTGGCTCATGGAATGTAACATGCAAATAGAATGGGTTTGTCTCCTCCTTTCTGCTCTCCAACCAATTGATAGCCTCGTTTACAACAACCTCGCTACTGAATCCGATCAACTCGCCCACAGCCTCGCCATTACGGACGAAGTTAGCTGGGTTCTTGTGCGATGGAGATGCGTTGTTGTGGGTTGCAAACCAATGGTCGAAGCCGAAGTCGTTGGGTTGAGTGTTCTTCGGAGAGTTGAAGTATGAGTTGCAGTGCCATTTTCCAGCCAAACAAGTTGAGTATCCAGCTGTTTTCAAAAGCGCAGGGATTGTGATCTCGTGTGCTTGCAACTGTACCATATCGCGGCAATCCTCGCTATATTTGGGGCCGGGGATAAAGTCATAAAAACCAGCTTTGTTTGGGTTGCGTCCTGTGAGCAGACCTGCGCGCGAAGGTGAACTAACCGCTGCTGTAGAGTAGAAGTTGGTGAGTTTGATTCCATCTGCGGCCATTTGGTCGAGCGTTGGAGTCTCGATGTACTCATGGCCAAAACAGCCAAGGTCACCATAACCCAAGTCGTCACACAACACAACGACAATGTTTGGCTTCTCTTGCACTGCCTCTTTGGGAGTACAAGCTGTAATAGCAAAAAGTGGCTGTGACACAGCAACACCGACCATAGCCTTTGCTATGAAACTGCTTTGAAGATTTTTATCCATTTGATTTAGGTTTAGATTAATTATTTTTTACCTACAAATATAACTAAAATAATTAATGATCCCAAATCTCAGCGGATCTTTTTTGCCCCTAACAGCTATTCTATATCATTTTTGGACTCTACGCTTTTGCTGATAATGGCCGAAACAGCTACATCCCCCGTGACGTTCACCGATGTGCGCAACATATCGAGTGGTCGATCAACCCCCATAATGAGCGCGATACCCTCGGGCGGAATACCTATGGACGATAGCACCATCATCGAGATCACGATACTTCCTCCGGGGACTCCGGGTGTTCCAATCGACGAAAGGGTCGTGGTTGCGATCACCGTAAGGATCTGCCCCATCGTGAGGTCGATATTTAGAACCTGAGCGATGAAGATCACACCGATAGCTTGGTAACAACTCGTGCCATCCATATTGATCGTAACACCTATCGGGAGTGTGAAGGATGTCACCGTTTGGGGCAGCCCCAAATCATCGTTAGCCGCCCCCATTGTCGTGGCCAATGTAGCGGCACTCGAGCTGGTGGTGAAACCCACTAGCTGCACGGGGAACATATATTTGATAAATTTAGAGACCTTGAGGTTCGAGAAGAGGTGAACCAAAAGCGGATAGAAACCATACATCAGAAGTAGCAATCCTCCCACAACGGTCAATGTGTAGGTGCCCAGAGCGCTCAACAACGAAGCATCGCCAGCGCTTCCCACAACCATATTGGCCATCAGCGCCGCAACTCCATAAGGGGCCACAGACATCACAATATCTATGAGTTTGATGAGTATTGCGTCCAGATCATCTATGAGGTTCATAAAGTGTCGGTTGCGCTCTCTGCCAACCATAATAGTCGCTATGCCGATGAGTATCGAGATCAAGATAACCTGCAACATAGAGCCGTTAGACGATAGCGTCTGGAATACATTTTCGGGAAAAATATCGACCAGCGGAGCCAAGGGTGAGCGATGTTGTAGATTCTCCATGTCGGTGATGCGTGTGTCGAGGTTGAGGGTGTGGCTCGAGGCTATATTCTCGGAGAACTCCGACGACACAATCTCTCCGGGGCGGATAATAGAGACCAAAGCGACACCAATCGTTATAGCGCAGATTGTGGTAATCATATACAACACAATCGAGCGTGCCCCGATAGAGGCCAATTTGGACATGTCACCCAACCCTCCGATTCCTTTAATCAGAGAGACCAACACAAGCGGTATGGCTATGAGTTTGAGGAGGCGAATAAAGATCTCGCCAAAGGGAGAGACCCAGTTGTCGATAAAGCTATTGCCGTTAAGCACTACAGCCACATATCCCAAGATGATTCCGAAAATCATGCCCGAAAGGATTTTGGCATATGGAGGTAAATTCTTTATTAATTTTATCATAATGTTTCATTTTTTTTGTTAATATACTCAATCTCACGTTATATCTTCGATTAGTACTGGTGCGTTAACTTTTTAATTTTATTCATAACACACTGATATTATTGCATTTACAAGCGTTCTTTGATTTTT
>JBCQUO010000067.1:0-9537 GCA_047173955.1 Rikenellaceae bacterium | reverse complement strand
AGATATATTCGATAACCCCCTCTAAATCTCCCCCAAACCGTTGGGGGAGACTTATTTTAGAGGTGTTTTGAATAAGGTTCCCTTATCCAAAACTCACGTTACAACTTTCGGTTGTCGATCACGCGTTTAGATTTTCCTTCGAAGCGTTGCAAGGTCTTTGGCTCCACGAGTTTGATCTGTGGGTTAAGGCCCAACATACTGTGCAGCTTCGACGCTACCTTCTTCTTGATAGCCAACATATTCGACATATTGTCTGACAAGAATTCGGGTTTAACCTCCACCTGAATCTCGAATGTATCTTGGTTATTCACGCGATCGAGATAGATCATATAGTGTGGTTCGAGCTCCTCGATTTTGAGTACTACCTCCTCGATTTGCGATGGGAAGACATTGACACCCTTGATGATAAGCATATCGTCGCTTCGGCCCACAATACGTGTCATGCGGACATTTGTACGTCCACACTCACAAGGCTCCGCAATCAAAGAGCATAGATCCTTGGTGCGGTAGCGAAGAAGAGGAATACCCTCCTTGGTAACTGTCGTAAAGACAAGCTCACCCTGCTCTCCGTAAGGGAGTTGCTCGAGAGTTTCGGGCGATACAATCTCTGGGATAAAGTGGTCCTCAGCGATGTGCGATCCGCACTTGTATTGACACTCATGCGACACTCCGGGACCCATGATCTCGCTTAGTCCATATAGGTTGTAGGCGTTCACCCCGAAGCGCGCCTCGATCTCCTCGCGCATAGCCTCTGTCCAAGGCTCAGCTCCGAGCATCATTGTCTTTAGGCTAATATCATCTTTGGGCGAGAGGCCCATCTTTTCGATCGAGTCGGCCAAATAGAGCATGAACGATGGTGTCGCAGCCAAGGCAGTCGCTCCGAAGTCGCGAAGGAGTTGGATATGCTTTTGGGTGTTTCCCGTAGATGTTGGGATCACCGTTCCACCCAACGCCTCGACACCGTAGTGAGCGCCCAGACCTCCTGTGAAGAGGCCATAGCCATAGGCCACTGAGAAGATATCCTTGCTACTTGTGCCATAAGCGGTCATACAACGAGCCATGAGCTCCGACCACACCGAAATATCTTTGCGCGTGTAGCCCACAACAGTTGGCAGACCAGTGGTACCCGACGAAGCGTGAATACGGATTATCTCCGACATTGGCACCCCAAAGAGTCCATATGGATAGTTGTCGCGAAGATCGTTCTTGGTTGTGAAGGGGAGCTTCACAATATCCTCGACTGTTTGAATATCGTCGGGGGTAATATCCATCGCCTGCATCTTCTCGCGATAGAAAGGGACATTGTGGTATACGTTGTGTACGGTTTTATGTAGGCGTTTACCTTGGAGTGTGTGCATCTCGTCTCGCGACATACACTCTTTTGATTTATTCCAGATCATTGTAGTAGTGGTTGTATGGTTTTATTTTAGCTGACTTTTGACCGCTTCGGCTCCGATACGCAGAGCATTGATATTTGCGTCGACGATCTCTTGCCCCTTGCGAGCGAAGATACGAGAGATTCCATCCTCCAAATCCTGCTGCTTGATCTCGAGGATCGTAGAGGCTGCACCCAAAAGGACAATATTGGCCGAACGTGCGACCCCTGCATCCTTGGCGATCTGCTCCACATCGAGGGTCAAAAGGTTGGGCAACTTACTCAACTCCGCCGAGATAGCCTCCTCGGATGGGTAGTTCGGGATATTGATAAATGGCTTAGAGGATGTCACAACCCATCCACTCTCTTTGAGGTAGGGGATATATCGCAACGCCTCCATGGGCTCCAACGAGATGATCGCGTCGGCACCTCCAAGTGCGATTAGGTCCGAATCAATCTGCTCTGAGCTGATACGAAGGTTTGTCTGCACATCTCCGCCACGTTGGCTCATACCGTGAACCTCCGCCTGTTTGATTTGGAGCCCTTCGGTGCGAATAGCCTCGCCAATAACTGCGGCGATGGAGAGGATTCCTTGACCTCCCACCCCCGAGAGTATTATATCGTATTTCATTTTTTCCTTAATTTAAAACTGTTACTTCTTCTTTGCGTGCTTCTTCATCGTCTGTATGCACTCCCTACGTGGGATGATAACTGACACTCCATCATACTCAAACTCCTCGCGCATGATAGCCTCGATCTCCTCCATGTTTTTGGGTAGTGGCACCACAACGCGGATATGGTCGGGCTCGACACCCAAACCTTGACAGATAGCCTCGAACTTATATGTTCCAGCCGAGTCCTGACCTCCCGTCATTGCGGTTGTCAAGTTGTCGGACAATATAACCGTCATCTTGCTCTTTGAGTTCACAGCGTCCAACAATCCAGTCATTCCCGAGTGTGTAAATGTAGAGTCACCAATCACCGCGATTGCAGGGTGTTGACCACCATCGCTCGCACCTTTGGCCATTGTGATTGAGGCACCCATATCTATACAGCTATCAATAGCCGAGAATGGAGGCAAGGCTCCCAAAGTGTAGCAACCAATATCGCTAAAGACCTTTGCATTTTCGTACTCCGCAGCGATCTTGTTGAGCGCATTGTAAACATCGCGGTGTCCGCAACCTTGACACATCGCAGGTGGACGCGCCACAACGATCTCACTTGGTGTAAAGATCTGCTTAGACTCTATACCCAAAGCCGCCTTAACGTTGTCGGGCGTAAGCTCACCCACACGCGGAAGTTTACCATTGAGGCGGCCATCGACCTTCTCGTTGTCCAACACACCCCTCAACTGCTCCTCGATGAATGGTTGGCCATCCTCCATGACTAAAACGCGGTCGCACTCCGCCATCAAACGAGCGATAAGCGCCTTAGGAAGTGGATATTGCGACACCTTTACAGCAGGGTGGGGCAACCCCTCGGGGAAGTTTTCGTTGAGGTAGTTCCACGCGATACCCGATGCGATAATACCCAACTTTTTGTCCTCTCCCTCGTGGTAGCAGTTAAACTTAGAGTTCTCGGCCAACTCCACGAGTGTAGACTGCTGAGCGACAACTTCGTTGTAGCGACGACGCGCGATAGCTGGAAGCAGGATCCAACGCTTAGCATCCTCCGAATATTTGATCTCGTTCATCGGACGGCTAGGGCCTACATTGACAACAGCGCGGCTATGTGCCATGCGAGTTGTGATGCGCAACATTACAGGCAACATCAACTCCTCTGAGAGTTCAAATGCGTAGTTCATTATGTCGTAGGCCTCCTGTTGCGACGATGGCTCCACCATTGGGATCAACGCGAATTTGCCATAAAAGCGCGAGTCTTGCTCGTTTTGAGATGAGTGCATCGAAGGGTCATCCGCCGCCAAGACAACTAGACCGCCATTGATGCCCGACACCCCCGAGTTGATAAATGCGTCGGCACAAACATTCATGCCCACATGTTTCATACACACCAAAGCTCTCTTGCCGATGAACGACATTCCGAGTGCCGCCTCCATAGCAGTTTTTTCGTTGGTGCACCATTTGCTATATACGGATGTCGCCTCCTTTGAGTTTTGGATATATTCGGTGATCTCTGTAGAGGGTGTACCGGGGTAGGCATAAACGCCCGAGATTCCAGCACGTATAGCACCCAACGCCACCGCCTCGTCACCTAATAATAATAGTGTTTGGTTTAAATTCATTTTCTTACTTAAATATATGTTGTTTACTTTTCTTTATTCTATTTCAAATTCATCTGCATCTCTGAGCGCTGGGAACTTCGCCCTAAAGGCCTTGAGCCCTTCGATGTCTACATTTAGTTTAACGATCCCCTCCGTATTATCTTCGACCGCCGCTATTGTCTCGCCTTTGTAGCCTATAGCTACCGTGCCACCCGAGTATGCACACGATGGATCCTCCCCCACTCTGTTTACCCCACACACATAGGCCAAATTCTCTATCGCTCGCGCTCTGAGCAATGTGTCCCACGCTCCTCGCCTCGATTTGGGCCAGTTGGCCACACACGCCACAACATCATATTCGGCTCCGCTTCCGACCCCACACTCCGCACCTTCCTCAGCCCAGCCATTGCGCGCCCACACGGGGAACCTTAGATCGTAGCAGACCAACAGGAGTATCTTAACCCCCTCGATCTCGACTATCACGCGCCGTGAGCCCGCTTGGTATTTGAGGTGCTCACCTGCAAAGGTGAATAGGTGACGTTTGTCGTAAAAACCCCTGCGTCCACACCTCTCGACCACATAAAACCTATTGCGAAAAGTGCCATCCTCGCACACCGCAACACTCCCCCCAATTGCCATTTGGTAGCGACTAGCCATCTGAGCCATCCACTCCACAGTTCGCTGCCCCTCCGCGGCACTCCGCTCGGGATCCATCGAAAATCCCGTAGTGAACATCTCGGGAAGGAGGCACAACGCCGAGCCACGGCACTTCTTGATCCACCCTTCGGCCGATTCTCTGTTGGTCGTGGGGTCTAACCACTCTATTGAGGTTTGTACTAAAGAGATAATCATTGTCTTACACGCACACTTGTCGGGTTACGAAGTTAAGCAAATTTTGGGATTTATGCAACTTTAGTGGGTAATAAGAGTATTTTTTGACTATTTTAGCCATATAATATTTGATTTTCTCAACTTAAAAAGCTACATTTGTTTATAATTTTTTCAAACTACTAACTTTTTATTATGAACACCTCAAAGGTCTGGAGCAAGGATTTCATCCTTATTTTTATCTCCAATTTTTTAGTTTTTTTATGCTACTACATGTTGGTCCCTATCCTCCAACTATACTTTAGCGACACACTCGGATATGGAGAGTCTATGGCTGGAATTATCGTTGCCAGCTTCACGATAGCTTCACTAACGATAAGGCCCATATCGGGATTTATTGTCGACAAATTTAACCGCAAACCCCTCTACCTGTTGTGTTACGGACTCTTCACCGCGGCCATGGGCGGCTATGCAATGGCTTCGTCCTTGACGCTCATTATCCTCCTTCGCGTGATGCACGGATATGGCTTTGGCCTCAACACCGTGGGTGGTTTGACATATGCCATAGATGTGCTCCCTGCGGAGCGTCGTGGCGAGGGTATCGGTTATTTTGGCGTGGCTTATAGTGTCGCAATGGCGGTGGGTCCACTCTTTGGAATTGAGCTCAGAGACTTCGCTATGACTCACGATTGGTTCTCGTTCGAGGATATATTCTTGATCGCTTTTGGTATCGGATGTCTCGGTCTGCTGCTAATCCTACCGATCAAACCAGTCCACAATGCCGATAATAAGAGTGCTAATAGTGCACCTCAAAAGATGTCAGTTGGGCGATTTATCCTCCTTCGCGGACTTCCATGCGTGTTGATTATTGTCCTCACAGGTTATGGCTATGGAGCGATCTCGAACTTCGTGGCTCGCTACGCCAAGGATGCTAGTTTCGTGGGTGCCAATGCTGGTTACTTCTTCTTTGTTCTGGCATCGGGAATCGTCGTGGCACGTATCCTATCGGCCAAGATGATTAACCGCGGTGGCGTAATCAAGGCGACATATGTGGGTGGGGCGCTCGTTGTAGCTTCGTATGCACTATTCCTTATCTGCACCAACGCCATCATCTTCTACTCTTTGGCCCTTCTATTTGGACTAGGTTTTGGATACTTCGGATCATCGTTCCAGACCATGCTTGTCAATTTGGCTGAGCCCACACAGCGCGGAACAGCTAGCGCCACATATTACACATTCTGGGATATGGGTATCGGTATCGGTATCGCCACAGGAGGTTTCATGTTGGAGGCGTTCGATTTCCAAGCGCTCCTAATTTTGTGCGTATCGCTTGTTGTCGTATCGCTTATCTACTTTAGGCTCGTCTCTGACAAGTACTATTCTAGCAATAAATTGTCATAAAATAACCTCTTTAGGTGTAATTTGTAGACTAATATTTATCAAAATTAGATATTTTTTGGTATCTTTGCATATTCGACCTTACTCTTAGGCCGAGCTAAAAAGATACTTTTATGGATAATTTTGACGCTAAGATCGAGTATGAGATTGAGGATTTACTCAATAGTATGGCCTCTAAGTACTCACCCTCCGAAATCGAACAACTGCGTGCGGCATACGAAGTAGCATATGAAGCACACAAACATCAACGACGCAAAAGTGGTGAGCCATATATTATCCACCCTATAGCCGTAGCACGTATCGCATCCGAGGAGCTATCCTTGGATGTGAACTCGGTTATGGCTGCTTTCCTGCACGATGTGGTCGAGGATACGCCCTACACCGTAGAGCAGATCGAGGCACTTTTTGGCCACGATGTAGCATACTTGGTTAAGGTGCTCACCAAAGAGAAGAAGGATTACTACGAGGGGTCGAGCCAAGTGGAGAACTTCAAACAGATGTTGGGATCGCTCAACTACGACATCCGCGCGCTGCTAATCAAACTCTCGGACCGCCTGCACAACATGCGCACTCTGAGCAGCATGCGCCCCGAGAAGCAGATGAAGATAGCGGGTGAGACCGACTACTTCTACGCACCTTTGGCCAACCGTCTCGGACTCTATGAGGTCAAAACAGAGCTCGAAAATCTCAGCCTCCGATTCAGATGCCCCCAAGAGTACTCGGCACTCGAAAGGGCGCTCAAACGTGACGAGGAGATAAACCAAGAGAGGTACGAGAGCTTGACCACAAAGATCCAAAACATATTGGACGACAACAAGATAGATGCCACAATAGTGGTCAAAAATCGACTTCCCTATAGCATCTGGAAGAAACTCAATAAATCGGGTAAGGACCTCAACCACATCGACAACCGCAGCGTTATACGCATCGTCTATGCAGACGACAGCAAGCGATCGGACAAGGTTATATGTCTGGGGATATACTCGCTGCTCACAAGCTACTTCAAGGAGAAACCAAGCAGCTTCTTGAACTTCATCGACTCCCCCAAAGAGAATGGTTATCAGGCTCTTCACATCAAACTCCTCGGAGATCGCGGAATATGGGAAGAGGTTCATATCCTCTCCGAATCTATGGTTCGTAGCGCCCAGCTCGGATGTCTGGGCATTGCCGAGGGCGACTCGATCTTCAACTGGATAGAGAAGTTCAAAGCCATACTTCAAGATATCGCCTACAACAGCGGCGAGGAGAGCTTTATGGATAGCGTCATGAGCTCGTTCTACAAGGACGACATTGTGATCTACACCCCCAATGGACAAAGCGTGATCCTCCCCTACGGAGGCACAGCGCTCGATTTTGCATTCGAGATAGATACCGAACTGGGGCTCCATGCCCACTACGCACGTATAAATGGTAGACTCAAATCCATCAAAAGCATCCTCAACAGAGGCGACTGCGTAGAGGTTATTGCCGCGGATCATGTCACCCCCAAAGAGGATTGGCTCGACCATGCACTGAGCTACAAAGCTCGCAGGAACCTATATTCATACCTCTCCAAGATCAAAAGGTTACCCTACAACCGCTGCCGCGAGTGCGAACCCCTCCCGGGCGATGAGGTTGTCGGATTCACCCAACACGATGGTAATGTCAAACTCCATAAACGTAACTGCTCAACAGCCATTCGCCTAGCATCACAACTGGGCGACACACTCATAGCTGTCGACTTCGAGGAGGATATCGACTTCCTCTACCCCGTGACAATATCAATCAAGGCGGTCGACCGCTTCCACCTCCTCAGCGACCTCGTGGAGTGTATCACCGAGAAGCTAAAACTCTCGATAGATAGCCTCACAACAGTCACCGAAGATGCAATCGTCAACTGCAAAATCAACTTCCTCGTGCACTCAATTGGCGAACTGCGCATGGTTATAACCTATATCAACCAGATTGATGGTGTCGACGAAGTGCGCCGAAGTGTGAAGTAATTTTTTCGTTATAAAGAGACTTTTTTAAGAGGCTAGATTGCCTCCGAGGAGTGCCCTAACGCCGATAATTATTAAAGATTGACCATTTATCATTTACCATTTATCATTATTTTTCGTGGACCTTCGCATGTGGTCCCCTCGGCTTGGGCCCCTACGCACCGCAGAAAAAGAGAGTTTTAAACTCGTAAAGTCCTGATAGTCAATAGCTATCGGGACTTTTTCTTTCCCCCTCATATTGTAAATTTGTTGGTATTTGTGGGGTTGAATCGGGGCGGATTCGGGACACATTTTTTTATGGTCATAATTGTGTCCCGATTACCTCTGTAACTTGCTAATATATACTACCTTACGTTGTTTTTATGTTGTTTTGTGCTGTAATGAGTTGATTCTAAAGATGATACACTGCTCTCACCCCTCTATTTTGATGGTCGGGCAGAGTTGGCAATATGAATCCGATAAAAAAACTCAAAAAAAATTACAGTTCGAATCACCCCTTTTCGGTCTCAAAAGACTACTCTTTTAAGACAACAATTTTTTTTTAACTTAAAATCGGAAAGTGATTATGAAAACAACAGCAACACAAGAGACATTCAGCATCCTCTTTATGGCAAAGAAAGGGCGACCTCTCAAAAACGGAAACCTACCTATCGTAGTAAGAATATCAGTCAAGGGTCAGGTCGCCGAGATCTCGATCCAACGTAACATCCCACCCTCAATGTGGAATCAAGCCAAGGGTTGTTGCAAGGGGCGTGACCACGACTCCCTCGCACTGAATAACTACATCGCCTCAGTTCGAACCAAGCTATTGGAGATACATAGTGAGTTCGTTCGTAGAAAGGCGGTCATCACAGCGGATCGAATTAAGGAGGAGTACAACAGCATCGGCAAAGAGACCGAGACAAAAGGTCTATGCGAGGTCTACCAAGAGCACAATGAGCGTTGCCGATCTCTCATAGGAATTGACTTCGCAGAGTCTACCGTATTAAAGTTTGATAGCTCGCTAAAGAGCCTAAAAGATTTCCTCTGGGTAAAGTATCGCAAGAAGGAGTATCAGCTGAAGGATCTTGATGTAGACTTTATGCGTAACTTCGACTTCTACCTCAAGACCGTGCGCAAGTGTCAGCACAACTCAGCGATCAAACACCTCAAAAACTTGAAGAAGGTGGTGCGTCAAGCGATCATAAGCGGGCTATTGGAGCGAGATCCATTTTTGGGTTACTCATTCGTCCACGAGGAGGTCGATCGTGAGTTTTTGAGCGATGATGAGCTGACAAGGATCATCGAGAAGGATTTTGCCTGCGAGAGGATCAGGCAGGTGCGAGATGTATTTATCTTCTGCTGCTTCACGGGGATGGCATATGCGGACGTAAGCGAGCTATCTCGTGAACATATCTGCACCGACACCAATGGTAAGCTGTGGATCAAGAAGCGCAGAAAGAAGACAAAGGTTCAATTCAACGTGCCGATTCTACCACCTGCTCAGGCGATCATCGAGCGTTATGCGAACCACCCGACCTGCATCGAGAAGGGCGTACTACTCCCAGTCATAACGAATCAGAAATCGAATGTGTACTTAAAAGAAATCGCAGACGTATGCGGAATCGAGAAGCTGCTAACCACCCACACAGCAAGTCATACTGCAAATTGCTACTCTCTCAAAATCAACACATTGCCTCTTATTCATCGGTAACTGCTAACGATTTAGAAACGAGCGAAGTGCTTTATATCGCTAT
>JBCQUO010000066.1:0-9675 GCA_047173955.1 Rikenellaceae bacterium | reverse complement strand
CTAAATAATCGACCTCGTAAAAGGCTCGGATACCTCACGCCAAATGAAAAATTCAAACAAATATTAACTATGAATTCAGTTGCATTTGCAGGTTGAATTCAGCAGTTGAATTTGTTTAGAGTTGTTGCATTGGTAAAGTACTCCAAACGCTCGCTATCGTCCAACAAGTTGACAACATCAATTCGCTCAGGAGAGTAGATCACAGCGAGGTATTTGCCATCTGGGTGGAAACGACAGCTCTTTGCCTCACCCATATCGGTGATCTCTTTGATCGACAAGAATGTTCTTGTGTCGTAGATATTGATTACACCATCACTTGTTGCTATAGCTAGTTGACTTCCGTCGTGCGAAAAGTCAAGGCCCGAAACTTCTGCACCGAAGCTAAACGCCTTGCGGATAGCTGACGACTCTACATTTATGATGTTTACACTCTTTTTGTCTTGTGAGGTAGCTGCAAGGTAGTAACCATCGTAGCTAGATGTCAAAGCCGATGGATTAGAGATCTCACTCTTTAGGGTCGATACAACCTCATAATCTTGAACATCGAGAACCGAGATATTGCCAGCTGGGTCTGAGTAGTAGATCGTCTTTGCATCCTTAGAGTAGCACAGTGCCGAAATACTCTTAGTTTGGCGATCACTTCTATAGAGTTGTTTGTCTGCCTCGGTCATGCCGTAAACATACATTTTATTCTCTCCTTTTTTGTCTGTAGTCACAGCCGACATAGCGTAACCCGAAGGAGCGATCTCGATAGAGGTGATAGGGTCTAGAAGGTCCATAATTGTGAAACCTCTCAAGTTATAGCTACTCTTGTCGTTGAAGTATGAGACCACAAAGTAGTAGTTATCGAAATCTGTTGGTGTTATAACTTGGCTAAAGCGGTGATAGGTATCGTTTGATTGCGCTTGCAACGTAATACTACTACTACCAACCATCGCTACGGCTAATGGAAGTAAAAATTTCTTCATAAAAATTTATTATTCGATTGTTATTATTTCAATTTTTGCCTGCATCTCAACATCTCGTTTTCTGTTTTTGGCAAGCCACCCCTGAAATTTCTCAAAAGACAATTTGCGGGGCAATAGCTCCTCGGAGAAACTATCATCTGATTTGACGAACCTGTTGGGTGAGAATATAGTATATATTTGGTTCGTCTCGCTTCGACCACTATTGGTCATCACATATTCGTCGATGTAGCTAATCGTAGGGCTCTGTTGGGCGGAAAAGAGAATATATTCCACACCTTTTTTAATTTCGAACACCTCCTCTGGGGCGTTCCTATAGGGAAGTAGACAATATACATCCTTGTTGCTATCTACCAAATAGACAGCCAAATATCCATTCTGAGGTGATTGAAAATGGAGGTAAAGATCATCTCCACTCTTAAACTTCGTACTACTAAACTTAGGCGTTGTTCCATTGCACAAAATATTGGCTGTGAACTCCACCTGAGCATACGATATAGCTCTAACGCGCCCTACAACCTTCACCCGTATCACCATCATTCCTTGATCGAAATAGGCCGCATACTCAGGCTCTCCGATGGTCTCAATCCACTCTCCTTTCACCTCGCTCGATCCGATAGTCTGCATATCGACCGAAGTAGAGTTGTTACTATTGACAATATTGGTAAAGTTATTTTGTGAAATAGTTGTACCATACTCATCTGCGATAGCTTTGAGTTGGGCACGCTGCAAGGCGATCTCTCGAGCTGCATCATGAGATACATTGCCGGGCACATGGTATGTATATTCAACTTCAACACGACGGGTGTTTTGCGCCCATGCGGTTGAAGTTGATATAGTAAGTAGTATCAGTATAAAGATATACCTCATAGATTCAATAAGGTCCTATTTAATAATTTCGTCCAACTCCTCGTGGAGTGCATTTCCCTTAGCTTTGAGATCTTTACGAACAACCTCGATAGCCGCCTTACGAGCCATCTCGCTATTGTAAGCTATACGGATCATCACCTCAACATTTTTGTTGCTTAGATCACGATAAACCTCAACTACGGTGATTGTACGGCCGATGCTTTGTGAAATCAAACTTTTGCTAGCCATTACGCTCTCCACAACAGTTGCAGCCTCGTCAGAGTCCAACTGCTCATTTGCCACAGTACTCTCCATAAGTGCCGATACATCTGATTGGATTTGAGAGACAAGATTTAGCTTAGCCAACTCCAAAGCTTGAACTTTGGCTCCATCATAAACTTGACCAACACTCATAGCCTCACCAAAGAGGTAAGTTTGATAACCAGACTCGTCATACTCATATTGCATAATGTACGAACGGTCCAACTGCTTCTCGAGTGGCAATGCTCCGGGAGTCGCTTTCCAACCCTCTTTTTGGAGTTTCTTAGCATCCTTACGCGCATCGCGAGTTGCTTTTTGGTTTAGCTCATCGCGCGACATCTTCAAGATCTCTTTGCGCTCTTTGCTAATTTCGGCAGCGCTTTTAGCCTCTTGAGCACTCAAAAAGCCGATTGACAACAAAATAGTCAATGAGAGTAAAATAATTTTTTTCATACTTTTTAAAATTTATAAACAATTAATTTACAAACACACTCTTGATTTCTTAATATCCAATTCGACACATATTTATTTCAACCGCTCAACTACTATAGTTCAAGAACAAGGTTAAGTTTGTGTTTTTTGTGTTACTAATAACTCAATAAGGCAAAAGTATGCAATTAATTTGTATATGCAATAGTATATATTAATTTTTTTATACTAAATCTAATTAATTTTCTACTTATTACGCCAAACTGTCTATTATACAATCTCTTTTTGTCGTCTCATATTTACAAAAAAAATCGCCAGAGAAGAACTCTCTGGCGAAAATTTATAAGGAATTAATTAATTTTTTATTAAAACTATGCGCAATAACTATACATATTGGAAGGCAACTAGAACTAAAACAGCGTCTCCGAGATAAATGTAATAGCTCGGCTCAGGAACACCCACAACATCCACAGCGCAGCGATAAGTTTAAGTCCCGTACCAAAAATAAATGCAGCAAACGAGGCTAATCCAATCTTAAAGGCCTTCTCTATATCGCTCTTATCGTGGATAAGCTCACCCAAGATGGCTCCAAACATAGGGCCTACGATAATTCCCACAGGAGGGAAGAAGATAAGCCCCGCAACAAGACCAACCATCGAGCCTATCACACCTGCATTCGATCCTCCGAACTTCTTGGTAAAGAAGGGTGGTAACCAGAAATCAATGATCGAAACCACAACCGAAACCACAGCCCAGATCACCATATCGCTCACCGTGAGCCCCGAATAGCCACAAAAATAGACGCAGATAAGAGCTGCATAGCTAAAGATGATCCCCGGGATCGGGATTATAGCCCCGATAATACCGATCATCGAGAGCAGGAGTGCAAGTATAGATAGAGCTATATCCATATCTATTCAACCAATTGATTAGTCGCCGTATCGGGGAATATGATCCATGGTTTGAAGCTCTTTGCATCCTCAAACTCCATTTGAGCATAAGAGATAATAATTATCACATCACCCACCGCCACGCGTCGTGCTGCGGCTCCATTCAAACATATACAACCACTCCCCATCTCTCCTTTTATTATATAGGTTTCGAATCTCTCTCCATTATTGTTGTTCACAATAGATACCTTTTCGCCCTCTAGGAGGTTTGCCGCATCGAGAAGTGCCGCATCAATGGTGATACTGCCCACATAGTTTAGATTTGCCTGTGTAACACTTACACGGTGGATCTTTGATTTGAGCACTTCAATCATCATCTTCATCTTATTTGAGATTTATATTATCAATTAATCTTACGTTTCCAGCCTGCACAGCGGTGCACAGTTGTATTGTTTGGGCCATTCTCCAGTCGCTTATGCGGTGAAGGGTCTCTCCATCGACTATATTGAGGTAGATAACCTCAAGTAGCCCCGTTGCGTTGATTTTGGACGCTACGATATCCTCCACCTCTTCGGGCGAGTTGCTCATCATCAACGACTTCGTCTCGCTTATGGCGCGATATATCTCGGGGGCCACAGCGCGGTGCTCGGCCGACAACAAAGCGTTGCGCGACGACAGTGCCAAACCATCTTCGCCCCTAAAGGTTGGTACCTCTACAATATCGACATCAATACCAAGTTGCTTGACCAACGAACGAATGACCGCCACTTGTTGAAAATCCTTCTGACCAAAATAGCTTCTCGAGGGTTTAACAATATCGAAAAGGCGGCTCACAACTTGCCCCACGCCATTGAAGTGGCCGGGACGAGTTGCACCCTCCATCACAAGCTCTATATCTCCGAAATCGAAACGGCGAGTATCATCCGATGAATATACCTCTTCGACCGAGGGCATAAAGACGTAATCGGCCCCAGCGCTCTCCAACATCTTTAGGTCCGACTCGGGGGTACGCGGATAGCTCTTTAGGTCACTTTTATCGTTGAACTGTGTGGGGTTCACAAAGATACTTACCACAACAATATCGCAATCCATGCGCGCACAATCAACGAGTGAAATGTGGCCCAAGTGGAGCGCTCCCATGGTGGGGACAAAACCGACCCTTTTCTTTCTATGTTTTTGCAGCGTCGCTTGAAGTTCAGCAACGCAATCAAATACCTTCATATCTAATTTTAGTTAGTAGGACGATTTAATAAGTTAAATTACCATTAAATCTGCG
Organism: Rikenellaceae bacterium; assembly: GCA_047173955.1. GTDB lineage: Bacteria > Bacteroidota > Bacteroidia > Bacteroidales > Rikenellaceae > Alistipes. The sequence continues at coordinate 5,005 of JBCQUO010000066.1, read as the reverse complement.
CTACAAAGTTAGAAACAATAAATGAGAAAAGAAAAAGATTTTTTCATTTTTGACAATTCATCGCCTATTTATTTTTACCTTTGTCGTACGAAAATCGACTATGTGGCATATTTTTGGATGGGCCGCAAAGTTAAATCCGTACTTTTAACAAAAATAATTATGGCAACGACAAAAATTGAAAACCCTTGGATACTCGACCGTTTCGACGATACCAAGATTCTACGATACGAAGTTCCCGGGTTCGAGGAGCTTAGTCTCGACGAGAAGATCTATATACATTATTTGAGTGAGGCAGCTAAATGGGGGCGCGATATCTTGTATGACCAAAACTTTAGATTCAACCTCTTGGTGCGCAGAACTCTAGAGGCGATCTACAAAAATTACAAAGGCGACAGGAACTATCCCGAGTGGTTATCTTTGGAACGATACCTCAAACATGTGTGGTTTGCCAATGGTATACACCACCACTATTCGAACGATAAGTTCACGCCTGAATTCTCGGACGATTTTTTCTGTCAAGCGCTTCGTTCTATAGACCAAGAGGAGCTGCCGCAACCTCTCAAAACTCTTATCGAGACAATTGTGCCTATTATCTTCGACAAGGAGCTATACGCCACAAAGATCACTCGTGGCGCTGGGGTCGATGTGGTGAAGGGTTCAGCCACCAATTTTTATAGGGACCTTAGTGAAGATCAAGTTCAAAGCTACTACGCTCAATTTGAAAACTCGAACGACCCAAAACCTGTCTCGTGGGGCCTAAACTCACAACTCGTAATGGGGCCCAACGGAGAGATTGAGTCGAGGGTATGGAAGGTATCGGGGATGTATACGCAAGCCATTGAGAAGATTATATATTGGTTGGACAAGGCTCGCGGTGTGGCTAACGAGACTCAGCGCGAAATTATAGATCTGCTCATTGAGTTCTACCAGACGGGCGACCTTAAGACCTTCGACAACTACAGCATCAAATGGGTGGGCGACACGAAGTCCAACGTAGATTTTATCAATGGATTTATCGAGGTCTATGGCGACCCATTGGGGCGCAAGGCAACATGGGAGTCGGTGGTTAATTTCCGCAACGAGGAGGCGAGCAGACGCACCCAAATAATTGCGGCCAATGCTCAGTGGTTCGAGGACCATGCCCCCATCAACCCTATCTATCGTAAACCAGAGGTCAAAGGGGTCTCGGCAAAGGTGATAACGGTTGCTATGTTAGGTGGAGATTGCTACCCCTCGACCCCTATTGGTATTAACCTCCCCAATGCCGATTGGATCAGGGATCTGCATGGCTCCAAGTCGGTCACAATAGATAACATCACCGATGCCTACGACAATGCTGCCCAAGGCGATGGCTTTAGCGAGGAGTTCGTACTCCGCGAGGAGGATCGACAGCGAATGCAGCGATATGGCAAGAGGGCCGATGATCTGCATACCGACCTGCACGAATGTCTGGGCCATGGATCGGGACGCTTGGCAGAGGGTGTCACAGGTGGAGAGCTAAAGATATATGGGTCGATACTCGAGGAGGCTCGCGCCGATCTCTTTGGGTTGTACTACATCGGCGACCCCAAAATGGTCGAATTGGGGCTTATCCCCTCTCTCGAACTCTCGAAAGCGCAATACTCTAAATATGTAATGAATGGGGCGATGACTCAACTCTCTCGCATTGAGTTAGGGCGAGATGTTGAGCAGTCACACATGCGCAACCGCAAGATTGTCGCGGAGTGGTGCATAGAGCAAAGCCGCGAAGATAGAGCTGTGGAGTGGGTCACCGAGGGTGGTAAACGATATATCGTTGTCAACGATTTCGACCGCCTACGCCAACTCTTTGGACAACTTCTCGAAGAGGTGCAACGCATAAAGTCCGAAGGGGATTACGAGGCGGCACGCGAGTTGGTCGAGAGGTATGGAGTGAAGATCAACTACGCGCTCCACAAAGAGGTGTTGGAGAGGTACAAGGCGCTGGGCATAGAGCCATACAACGGCTTTGTCAACCCAGAGTATCGGATCGTCGAGCGCGAGGGCGAGATCGTCGACATAGAGATAGATTATGTGTTCGACTACGCTGCACAGATGATGAACTACTCGATGGACTATTCACCCCTCCCAGACGAAAATTAACCCACAAAGAAAAATGAAGATTATGAATAGACCCGAACTAACCCCCAAACCATCCCCCATGGCTCTCTTGCCACTGGTCATATTTTTTGCACTCTATCTGGTTGTCTCGATTGTCGAGGGCGACTTCTACAAAATGCCTATACCCGTAGCTTTCGTGGTGGCCTCTGTGGTCGCTATCGCAATGTGCAAGGGAAGGGATTTTGCCCAACGCGTCAGGGAGTTCTCGCACGGAGCATCGGACCCCAACATTATGCTTATGGTGTGGATCTTCATCCTCGCAGGTGCCTTTGCGGCATCGACCAAGGCGATGGGGGCTGTGGATGCAACTGTTAACCTCACCATGGAGCTTCTCCCCAGCCGAATGTTACTCGTGGGAATCTTCACAGCTGCATGCTTTATCTCCTTTGCGGTGGGTACATCGGTGGGAACGGTTGTCGCCTTGGTGCCAATAGCGGTGGGCATAGCCCCCAAAATCGGAGTCGATGTGGCATACCTCACATCTATAATTGTGGGAGGTGCATTCTTTGGTGATAACCTATCGTTTATCTCCGACACCACCATCGCTGCCACCCAGAGCCAAGGGTGTACGATGAAGGATAAGTTCAAAGCCAATATATTGTTGGTGCTCCCAGCGGCTATTTTGGTCGCAGCGCTATATATATTCCAAGGGGCAGAGATCGTCTATCCATCGAGTGTCGAGCAGGTGGAGTGGATCAAGGTGATCCCCTATCTGGCGGTTATTGTTTTGGCTATCGCGGGTCTCAATGTGATGATTGTACTTATTGTCGGTATTTTGCTCAGCGGAGTGATAGGGCTTATGAGCGGGGGATTTGATGTGTGGGGATATACCCAATCGTTGGGCGATGGAATAGGTGGCATGGGAGAGCTTATTATCATCACTATGTTGGCTGGTGGACTCTTGGAGCTTATCCGCCTAAATGGAGGTTTGGAGTGGTTGATTGGAGCTTTGACTCGCAACGTGCGCAACAAACGTATGGCGGAGCTAAGTATCGCTTCGTTGGTCTCGATGGCCAATCTGTGTACGGCAAACAACACTGTGGCGATTATCACCACAGGAAAAATTTCGAAAGACATAAGCCAACGTTTTGGTGTTGATCCACGCCGTTCGGCAAGTATTTTGGATACCTTCTCGTGCTTCGTTCAGGGATTGCTACCCTATGGTGCTCAGCTACTTATGGCCTCGACACTAGCAGGGCTCTACCCTATCGACATAATCAAAACTCTATACTATCCGATGTTGATTGGACTCTTCGGGCTGCTAGCTATTATATTTAGGTTTCCACGAAAATATGCTTAAATACCAATTATTCCAAATAAATAGAGTACCTTTGCATCCTAAAAAATATGCAGAGGGGAGTTTTCCTGTTCTGTTGGATAAAATTATATAATGACATTTAACGATTTAAATTTGATTGAGCCTATCAAAAAGGCTCTATGTGACGAGGGATACACAACACCAACCCCTATTCAAGCTGAGGCTATACCATTAATTTTGAGTGGGGAGGATCTTTTGGGGTGTGCACAAACAGGTACTGGAAAGACCGCAGCATTTTCGATTCCAATCATTCAACACCTATACAACAAAAAAAGGGGGGAGAAAAATCATAGCACAATAAAGGCGTTGATCCTCACCCCAACACGTGAGTTGGCGATCCAGATAGATGAGAGCTTCGAGGCTTATGGGCGCTACTCGGGGCTTAAGCACACCGTTATCTTTGGAGGTGTGGGGCAAAAGCCTCAAACCGACGCTTTGCGTTCGGGGGTAGATATTTTGATCGCCACCCCGGGACGACTCCTCGATCTTATCTCTCAGGGGTTCATCAAGCTCAATGGCTTGGAGTATTTCGTTCTCGACGAGGCGGACCATATGTTGGATATGGGATTTATCCACGACATCAAACGTATACTTCCACTCCTTCCGCGTCGTCGCCAGAGTCTATTCTTCTCGGCGACAATGCCCCCCGAGATCGAGAAGTTGGCCAAGACAATATTGACCAACCCTTCGAAGGTTGAGGTCACACCTGCATCATCTACGGTCGATAAGATCGACCAATATCTGTATTATGTAGAGAAGAAGGTTGACCTGCTTGTTGAGCTACTCAAGCGCCCCGAGATGGAGAGCGTGTTGGTCTTTACGCGCACCAAGCATGGGGCCGACAAGGTGGTTAAGATCCTCAACAAGCACAAGATACCATCGGAGGCTATACATGGTAACAAGAGTCAAAATGCTCGTCAACGTGCTTTGAGTAATTTCAAGTCGGGTGTTACGCGTGTATTGATCGCCACGGATATAGCTGCTCGCGGAATTGATGTCGATGATCTGTCGCATGTTATCAACTACGAGCTCCCCAATGTCCCCGAGACCTACGTGCACCGCATCGGACGTACGGGTCGTGCAGGACGCACAGGTGTAGCATATTCGTTCTGCAACGCTATGGAGATGCCGCTGCTCAAAGATATTGAGAAGTTGATCGGTCGACGCATTGAGGTGTCGGGCGGCAAGCCTTTCAAAGCTGAGGAGACAAAGATCGCTACCCAAGAGAAAAAGGAGCGTGTGGAGCAGAGCCGTGCCTCGCGCAATAATAGCCGCTCTATGCGTAGCGGTGGCCGAGGAGGTCGCAGAGGCTAAAGTCGTGAGTTTAGGATAAACAAAATCCTCTCCTCGAAAGTTCGCTTTTGAGGAGAGGATTATTTCAGAGAACGTTGATAGGTGGATGAAATTTTAAAGATGGCGTAGAGGGATGTGAGGGAGCGTACTAGAGGTAAACTCCCAATCCTTCATAACTCTCTTATTATCAATGTGGTTTTTGACTGTAAAAACCAGAATCTACATAGGAGACTACATAGGGTTTGATTTGACCTT
>JBCQUO010000065.1:0-9753 GCA_047173955.1 Rikenellaceae bacterium | reverse complement strand
TGATGGCTTTCTTGTGGGTATATATCTGTGAATATATCAGAAAGAATATCCGACCTCAGGAATATACTGAAATCGGATATTGTGGTTCTTAAGGGTCGACTATTTAATGGTGGACCCAGATCTCGAAAGTAAACTTTCGGCTCCGTGTCCACCATTAAACATTTATTCCCCCGTTGGGGGAACCAAGTCGCGGCAGGATCAAATAGAACGTGAACCTTCGCATGTTGCCACTCGGTTGGGTGGGATGTTGCGCGCGCGGCCCCCCTATGGGGGTAATATAAATCAATAGTCACGGACCATGAAAGCTCGCTTTCGGTCCGTGACTATTGATTTATATTATACGTTCACCAAAGGTGAACTTCCGCGCGCGCAACACCACAACCGCAAGGACAGACAAGTCACAGCTTGCTGTGCGGCCGCCCGCTGTTAGGGCAGTCCAGCCTCTAAAACAGCCTCTGACCTCAGCCTTTAAACGTAAATTACCTCAGCGTATGGAAGTGGTCTACGGGGCCATGTCCGTGGCCGATGGTATAGTTTGCACCCGAGAGGATCGCCTTTGTGATATACTCCTTGGCAGCTACTACAGCATCTGTGGGTGCCATCCCTAGTGCCAAGCAGGTGGCTACGGCCGAGGAGAGGGTGCATCCAGTGCCGTGGGTGTTGGGGGTCGATAGGCGACGCGACGAGAGTGGTGTTGTGGTGCCATCTTCGGCGTTGTAGAAGATATCTGTGAGGGTATCATCGCTTAGGTGTCCAGCCTTGAGGAGCACGGAGCAGCTATTGTTTTGCGATAGCTGTTGGGCCAAAGCATATAGTTGATCCTGCTCTTTGATGGGGGTATCCCCCAGAAGGATCTCCGCCTCGGGGATATTGGGGGTGATGATCCTCGCACGCGGAAGGAGCTCAGTGCGAAGAAGTTCTATGGCGCTATCCTCGATGAGTTTATGTCCCGAAGTAGAGACCATCACGGGGTCGACCACAACGTTTCGGATCTTATAGTGGTCGAGGCGTTCGATAATCATCTCGACAACCTCTGCGGAGTGTAGCATCCCGATCTTGATAGCGTCGACACCAATATCGCTCAGCACGGCATCAATCTGTCCGCGGATAATATCTATCGGTATGGGGTGCACGGCAGTGACCCCCAATGTATTTTGCACGGTTACGGCTGTTATGGCCGAAGCGGCGTAGCCTCCAAGGGCCGATATTGTCTTGATGTCGGCTTGTATTCCAGCTCCTCCGCCCGAGTCGCTGCCTGCGATTGTTAGAACACGATTGTATCTCATATCAAATAATAATTTTGTTATTAATGCTTCTTAAGGTTCAGCTACTCAACCTGTCTAGCGTCATTGCGGCCTCCGAGCCGCAATCCCTAACGTAATCTCAATGTTCGTATTTACATGTCTCGCTAGGGATTGCGGATCGGGGTCCGCAATGACGACGTGAGTGATATTTTACTTTTTTTATTTAAAATCGGGGAGGTAGCCCTTGTTTTGAGCTTTAAGTTTAGCTTTGAGCTCCTCGGCCACTTTGGGGTACTTATCCACGACATTTACAGTTTCGTTGGGGTCACTCTTGTGGTCGAACAACATAAATACCTCCACCCCTCGACTGTTGTGCACCGACATCCTAAACCTCTCTGTCTTGATGCTCAACTTACCTTGCCAGTAGCTGTATATCTCATCTCGGACCTCAGCTTTGGGGTTGTCGATGATCGGGGTGATGCTAACGCCATCAATCCCCTCGGGAGGGGTGATGCCTGCCAACTCGCATACGGTGGGGTAGATGTCGATTGTTCCTACGAGTTTATCTGTCGTGACTCCCCCCTTATTCATGTTGGGGGTCTTGACCATAAATGTGCTATTCAGCGCGCGATTAAATAGGTTGTGCTTGCCCCAAATTGTATGGTCTCCGAGGCACCAGCCGTGGTCTCCCCACACTATTATAACAGTGTTTTCGTCCAGCCCCAACTCCTCTAGCTTGGCGATCACCTTGCCCACTTGGGTGTCGGTAAATGTGATTGCGGCACAGTAGGCGTGTCTGAGGTCGCGAGCATAGTCATCGGGCAGAATGACCCCTGCGCCTGCTTTGTGTGGGTGCGAATATTGCCCCGTGAACTCGTTGCTACCATATATAAATGCCTTGTCGACACCCTCGGGTAGCCCTTTCGAAGGGGCAAGCTCTATATCAGCGTCGTCGTACATATCCCAATATTTGAGGGGAGCACAGAATGGTAAGTGTGGTTTGTAGAACCCTACCGCCATAAAGAATGGCTCGCCACCCTTACGCTCGGCAATCAACTCCAACTCCGTCATCGCTATGTTGGCCAATCGCCCATCGGGGAAGCTCTCGTCGGGGCGGTCCAGAAACTCAAAGGCAGGATTGGTCCCATCGTCCCTTGTTCCTCCATCGGCATAGGCGTGCAAAATATCGTCGCCCTTCCACAACCAGTCGGGGTCATTGACAAATCGGTCCCAACTGTGGGGTAGCTCTCTCGACTCATTGCCCTGATACATAGTGTGTCCATTGCCGTGGTGGCTCACCTTGCCCATCCCCACCGTGTAGTAACCATTGCGTTTGAGGTGGTGTATAAATGTCTCGGGCATCTCCCCCTCCTTTGTGCCAGCCAAGCTCTTACCAAAGATCTCGTTGTTGGCATCGGCGAGGGTTGTGGGGTAGCGTCCTGTGAGCATGCAGGCCCTAGAGGCACCGCTCGTGGGCACCTGAACATAGTGGTCGCTAAAGAGTCTACCCTCGGCAGCGATCTTATCGAGGTTGGGGGTCTTCATGAAGTCGAATCCATAGGCTCCGATTTGGGGCCTCAGGTCGTCGATGCAGATAAAGAGAAAGTTAGGGGCCTTCTCCTCTGCTGTGGCGCTATATGTCCCCCCCACAAGAGTCGAGAGGATAAGTGCCGAAAAATGAGGTTTGTAGTTCGGTTTCATTGTTTTGGGTAGGTGAAATTAAAAGGTGTAAAAAAAGTGTGACCATTTATTAAATAGTCATACTCGCTGTGTAGCCTCGCTGCGACTCGAACGCAAATCTAAGGTTTAGGAAACCTTCATTCTATCCCTTGAACTACGAGGCCAACTCTTATTTTGAACGCTGTGTGTGATGAGAAATCAACACCGCGACATTTTGGAGTAGCAAAGATAACAATTAATTTTTAGATATTCAAAAAATAGCGTTACTTTAACATTTTATCTATCAACGCCTGCGGCTGAGGTTTGTGGCCACGGAAGCGGATGTATAGCTCCATAGGGTCCTCCTGCCCTCCGCGCGAAAGGATGTTGTCGCGGAAACTCTTGGCTACCTCAGCGTTGAATATACCCTCGCTCTCGAACAACGAAAAGGCATCTGCCTCCAGCACCTCGGCCCATTTGTAGCTGTAGTATCCTGCTGCATATCCGCCATTGAAAATATGGCTGAACGAGGGGGAGAAACATGCCCCATCCTCAAGAGGTAGGATCTGAGTCGGGGTAATAGCCGCCTTCTCAAACGCCTCTACATCACCCTCATATGGAGCCTTGAGGCTGTGCCATGCCATATCCAACAACCCAAATTGAAGTTGGCGTACATGCGCGTAGAAGACATTATAGTTTGCCGCGCGTTCGATCTTCTCGACCAACTCCGCAGGGATCTTCTCGCCCGTTTGGTAGTGGAGTGCCCACATATCGAGGAACTCTTTTTGGGTGGCCCAATTCTCTAGCAACTGCGATGGTAGCTCCACGAAGTCGCGATAGACGTTCGTTCCATTAAGCGAGCTATACTCGCCCTCGCCCAAGATCCCATGCAGCGCATGTCCGAACTCGTGAAGGAAGGTCTCGAACTCCGAAAAGGTGAGCAGCGATGGTGCCGACGATGTTGGTTTGGTGAAGTTCATAACCAATGTGACCAGTGGGCGTACCTCCTCTTTGCCACTGCCCGAAGCGGCCCTGAACTCCGTCATCCACGCCCCTGCGCTCTTCGAAGAGCGTGGGAAGAAATCGAGATATAGGAGCGCCATGAACTTGCCCGTAGTGGTGTCGTGCACCTCAAAGAGCTCAACATCGCGGTGGTATAGATCGACCGTGTCGGTGGGCGAAAACTTCAACCCGTAGAGCTTCTCGGCCAACATAAAGATACCCTCGCGAACGCTGCCCAAGGGGAGGTAGGGTTTAACCTCCTCGTCACTTATGGCGAACTCTGCATTCTTGAACTTCTCGGCATAGTAGGCAAAGTCCCACGCTGCAAATTCACCTTCGAATCCGCTTTTGCGTGCAAACTCAACAACTCGATTGTAATCTCCTCGACCCAGATCAATTGCCTTGACAAGTAGCTCGTCGAGGAACGACTCTACGGTCTCAGCATCTTTGGCCATACGGTTTTCGAGGGCATAATCGGCATATGTTTCGAATCCAAGTAAGTTGGCTATTTTGAGTCTAAGCTCTGTGATCCTTTTGATCTTTGCGGTATTGTCGAACTCTCCGCCCAATGAGCGTGAGCTATAGGCGCGCCACAACTTCTCTTTGAGCTCGCGGTTAGATGAATATGTCAAAAAGGGTATGTAGCTAGGGGCTTTGAGTGTCACACTCCACCCCTTCTCTCCGCGCTCAGCCGCCTCGGCAGCAAACGATTCGCGGATGCTCTCGGGGAGCTCGTCGATGACCTTTTTGTCGGTGATATTGAGCGAGAAGGCGTTGGTCGAGGCCAATATATTCTGTCCGAACTCGATCGTTAGGCGACCCAGTTCGGTGGTATATTCGCGATATAGAACCTTATCGTCGTCGCTGAGGGCGGCACCGCTGCGCGCGAAGTTTTTGTAGCACTTCTCAAGGAGCGTTTTATCCTCAACGCTAAGCCCCTTGGGGGGATTGTCGTAGACCTGTTTAACCCTCTCGAAGAGTTGTGGATTGAGCGAAATATCGTTACCCAGCTCCGTGAGTTTGGGCTGTACGGCTAGCGATATCTCCTCCATTTCGGGCGATGTATTGGCGTGAAGGAGAGGGTAGAAGGTCCCCGAAACACGATCCAAAAGTCCACCTTGGCGCTCCAAAGCAACGATCGTATTTGCGAATGTGGCCTTAGCTGGGTTGTTGATTATAGCCTCCAACTCCACCCTCGCACATGCGATCGCAGCATCAAATGCCGCCTCGAAATCCGATGTCTCGATCTTCGAGAATGGGGGTGCTTCGTATGGTGTCTCCCACCCCCCTAGGAGTGGGTTGTTAGTGTCTATTTCGGGGTAGTTGACCTGTGGCATACTCTCGCCTGCACATCCGATATTTAGTGCTGAAGTAATCATTATAATTAAAAATTTATTTAGTTTTATCTTCGTTATTGTCAATATCAATAAGTTCATCCATATTGCCCTTTGTGGCTAACCCTCTAGGGCTGACCACCCCCACAGAGTCAATCTCAATCTCTTGTGGTTTGGGTGGCTCCATCACTCCGCGAGCTATAAGCAGAGCATCGCGCGTGGGGTCTGAGCCTCTGAAGTTTCTGTACATCACCCCTCCATCCTCACTACCTCCACGCTCGAGGATCTCGTGGCGGAACTTGTTGGCTAGCTGCTTGTTGAATATGTCTCCCGACTTTTTGAATGCATCGAAAGCATCCTTGTCGAGCACCTCGGCCCACAAATAGAAGTAGTAGCCCGAAGCATACTCGAAGGTAAAAAGGTGGCTGAAATAAGTGAGGTGATAACGAGGTTCGATCTGCGGTATTAGCCCCCTCTTTTTCGTTAGTGACTCGCTCTCGAAGCTCTCCACATCGAAGCCATCCATCGAGGTCAACATGTGCAGATCGAGGTCCAAAAGCGAAGCCGCGGCGATCTCAGTGGTCATAAATCCTTGGTTGAAGAGTCTGCTTCGGGTGATGTTCTCGACCATTTTGTCGGGTATCACAACTCCACTTTGGTGGCTGATGGCGTAGTTCTTGAGCAGCTGAGGTTCAAATGCCCAGTTCTCCATGATCTGCGAAGGGAGCTCCACAAAATCGCCCTCCACCTCGCTGAGGCCTCGGTACTTAACATCTTGGAACAAGAAGTGGAGCGCGTGGCCAAACTCATGAAAGAGTGTCTCCACCTCGTCCATCGTAAGGAGCGTTCTATTGTTGGGTGTTGGGAGCGCGAAGTTACACGATATAGAGACAATCGGAGCCACTCGCTCACCATCCTCGTACCTCTGCTCGCGAATAAATCCGCACCATGCACCCTGCCCTTTGGTGGGGCGAGTGTAGAGGTCGAAGTGTAGAACTCCTAGTGGTGTACCATCTTCATCTATAGCCTCATACGATACACAGTTGTTTTCGTATTGAGGGGTGATAATGGGTCTAAAGGTGATTCCATACAACCTGTTGGCCAACATAAAGGCTCCGTTCCTCACCCCCTCGACCGAGAAGTAGACCTTAAGATCATCTTCGGCGAGAGCATACTCCTGACTGCGGATCTTCTCGGCATAGTACCACCAGTCCCAAGCTCCAAATGTCGCCTTCTCGTCGTCGGCACGAAGCAGCCTTTTCATCTTTTGGAGCTCCTTGCCTGCTAGCTCCAACGCGGGGCCCCATATATCGTTCATTAGCTCATATGCCGCCTCGGGGCTCTGGGCCATCTGATCCGAAATAACAAGCTCAGCGTAGTTGTTGAATCCCAATATTTTGGCCTTCTCTATGCGTAGTTTGGTTATCTTAGCAACGATCTCGCGGTTGTCATTCTCGTTACCATTCTGTCCTCGGCTGATGTAGGCCTTGAAGATCTCCTCGCGCAGCTCTCTCTTTTGCGAAAAAGTGAGGAATGGTATCATCGACGAGGTTTGGAGCGTGATGACCCACTTGCCCTCCAAACCCTTTTGTTGTGCTAAACTAGCTGCTGTTTCGCGAACAGAGCTAGGCAGACCATCGAGCATCGTACGGTCGAGGGTCAAATAAAAACCGCTGTTCTCGGCCATTAAGTTCTGTGAAAACTTAACTCTCAGGGCTGCTATCTCCTCGTTTATAATTGCCAGACGTGTGCGCGACAACTCATTGAGGTTGGCCCCATTGCGTACAAATTTATCGTAAATCTTCTCCGTGAGGCGCAGTTCATCCCCCACCAGCTTAAGTTCGTGGCGAATGTCGTAGACCCCTTTGACCTTGGCGAAGAGCTGTTGGTTCAACAAAACTTTGTCGCTCTGAACACTTAGGCGTGGCATCATAACTGAGTTTACCTCAGCGAGCTGGGGCGTAGAGTTCGAGGCCTCCACCATTGTGAAGATATTAAATATCTCGGTGATGCGGATGTCGGAGTTGTCGAGCGCCAAGATCACACCCTCGAAGGTCAAAGATGTGGTGTCGGCCACGATCCCCTCGATTATACGCTCCTGCTCCTCGATTGCCAGATCCAAAGCTGGCAGATAGTCCCGAGCCTCGATCTTGTCGAGAGGTGGCATATTGTATGGGGTCTCCCAATTCTCAGCCAAAAGAGGGTTGTTTCGAGTCGAAGAGCCCGATCCGCAAGAGGATGTTGTTATCATAGTTGTAACTAATAATATGTATGAAAAAATTTCACGCAATTTTAAATTATCCATTTATCTATTCTCAATATTGTGTGATTGACCATAATTGTATATCTTTGCAAAGTTAGTAAAAATAAGTTAAGGGGAGTTCTAATTTCTCCCAAAAAATTAAATTAGGGAGAAATAAACTCCCCTTAAAATTCAACTCCATATGCAGCTATTCTACGTTCCCGACATCACCCCTCCCCACCATACCCTGTCGGAGGATGAGTCCAAACATTGCATACGTGTTTTGCGCATGAGCAATAGCGACACCATACATATAACTGATGGAAAGGGCAATTTATTTTGTTGCCAAATAGTAGATGCTAACCCCAAAAGGTGTAGCGTAGAGGTTGTCTCGACAACGCCTGACTACGCCCAACTTCCTTATTCGCTCACCATGGCGGTGGCCCCCACCAAAAGTATAGAGCGTTTTGAGTGGTTCTTGGAGAAGGCTACAGAGGTGGGCGTGGGTGAGATTGTCCCTCTGCTTACCTTTCATAGCGAGCGCAAAGCGATCAAACTTGAGCGCGAACAGAAGGTGATAACCTCGGCGATGAAACAATCCCTCAAAGCCTATCACCCCACACTTCGCGATGTGACTCCATTTGCGGCACTCATCGAGGAGCCATTCGAGGGGCAAAAATTTATAGCCCATTGCGGTACACCCATTGCGGAGTTGGGCAAACCCCATTTGGCAGATGTCGTTGAGCGAGGAGCTAATGTATTGGTGCTCATAGGTCCAGAAGGGGATTTTTCGCAGCGAGAGGTGGCCGCAGCTGTGGAGCAGGGTTTTGTCGAGATCAACCTCGGAGATCAACGCCTTAGGACCGAAACAGCAGCCGTGGCAGCGGTGATGATAACCTCTATAGTAAATCGGTAATGAATAGTAACATAAAATTTATACATCTTTTCCTCTCTTTCTCCAAGATCGGGATGTTTACCTTTGGAGGTGGATATGCCATGATCCCCCTAATCGAAGCGGAGGTGATCGAGAAGCGTGGGTGGATCGAAAAGAGCGAGTTCGTGGATTTGTTGACCATCGCCCAATCTATCCCCGGCCCTCTGGCCCTCAATGCTTCGGCATTTGTGGGCTACAAATCGCGCGGATATAGAGGGGCGCTGACCTCGATCCTTGGGGTTATCCTCCCCTCGTTTGTGACCCTGCTTCTGGTGGCGTTATTTTTCTCGACCATTCGCGATAATGCTGTTATCGTGGCGGCATTCAATGGCATGCGCCCTGCGGTGGTGGCGCTCATGGCCGTGCCGATGTTCTCGCTCATGAAGGGGGTGCACCCTGCGCTTTTGGTCATAGCAGCGGTGACAATGTTCGCTATGTGGTGGTGGAGCATTTCGCCCATATATATGATCGCCGCAGCGATGGCCGTGGCTGTGGTATGGGGCTATAAAATAAAAAACGCAGCTAAAAAATGATACTCCTTCAACTCTTCTTGAGCTACCTCAAAATAGGCTTCTTTGGCTTTGGTGGTGGGTATGCTATGCTCTCCCTGCTCCAAAACGAAATCGTGATGCAGAACCAATGGCTCACCAACGCTCAACTTGCCGACATCATAGCCATTTCGCAGATGACCCCCGGCCCGATAGCCATAAACTCAGCTACATATGTCGGATATACAGTCGCTGGATTTTGGGGATCGGTGGTGGCTACAACATCTGTATGTATGCCTGCCTTGACAATCATGGTGGTTGTGACCAAATATTTCCTTAAGCTCAAACATAATATCTTTATAAACTCCTTCATGCAGTGCATGTACCCTGTGGTCATCGGCATGATCGGGGCCGCTATCCTCTCGCTTATGTTTCCCATGATCGGCGAGAATGATAACTTTATTGATGGTTGGAGCTGGTTATTCTTTGGCGTGACCTTCTACCTCTCAATGCGCAAGGTGAGCCTGATTTTCCTTATCCTGCTCGCCGCTCTCGGAGGTATTCTGGTATACTATGTACCAACTCTGTTTTAATGGTTTTTAGAGTATACAACTGCCTCACGCCGGCGGTCGCACAGCTTGCTGTGCGGCCGCCCGCTGTTAGGGCAGTCCAGCCTTTAACCACAGTCTATTAAGTAGTGTAAAACAATTATTGCCATATTTTTAAAAGCACTCTTGGAGCGATATTTTTCTCTATTAAATCTTAGTATAGAACCACTATATTTTCAATTCAATAGCAAAAAATCTCATCTCCAATAGCACTCTTAAAAACACACCAATAATTATTTTAC